>NZ_JAFCUM010000009.1:0-151935 GCF_049896525.1 Flavobacterium sp. DSR3-2 | reverse complement strand
ACTTTCTGCCCATTACAATCAATTGCAAAAAGTGAAAAAGTTAGAATTATTAAAAAAAATCTATTCATAAATGTCTGTTCTTTATTTATGTTGTGTCGTCCTTCGCTTGCAGGTAACGTTATCAGGCTTTGCAACGGTACGAAACAAGTACAAAACAATATTTACCTAATGATTAATAATAAAAATATAAAATTATGAATACAGAAATCACAAATACAAGTACTGAGGCAAAACCTGTGTTAGGCGAGGTTTATTTAGATGCCCTTAAACTACATCAAGGGAATGATGAATTAAGACCGTGGATGAAAAAACCTTTTTATGTAAAAGATTTAGCAGTTGCTACTGACGCACATACAATGATTTGGTTGGATAAAAACCTTGTTGACGGATTAGAAGAATGTGACAGACCAAATCCTTCAATAGTTACCGATTCAATGCCAAAAGAAATAAATGAAAATTTCACTATTGATGTTGAAAAAATAAAGGATGCTATCAGTAAAATTGAATTAGTAGATGATTTTAATATCGTAGGCGAATCTATTAAATGCTCAGAATGTGATGGTGATGGTGAAGTTGAATGGGAATATGAAAATTGGACAAAAGATTTTGATTGTCCTAAATGTGATGGTGAAGGCTATAAATCATCTGAGACACGAGTAAAAAATGGAAAAAAAGTTATAGATCCTGGATTTCAAATTGATATTAAACAAAGTAGGTTTTCCGTTGAAATGATTTTAAAATTACTGAAAACGCAGGAAATTTTGAATGCAAAAGAAATAGTTCTTTGTTATCAAATAAGACCAAATGCACCATATGTTTTTATAATTGGAGAAGCAAAAGTACTATGTATGCCAATGCAGAAAATCGATGAGGATAAAGTTGTGGTAAATCTCGCCTAACGTTTCGCAACTTGTGGTAGTGGCGTGCCGTTATCTAAAATGCCAATAAATAAAAGACCAGTTACCGAGAAAGCCTCGATAACTCAAATGCAAAACAATAAAGCCGTTACCACAAATTGCTGTTATAGCTTGTGGTGGGTTTTTAATACTAAATATTATGAACGAATATACTTTTAGATTTTACAAAGGAGAAAATCACATAACAACAAAAACATTTCATAAAGAAAATGTAGAAGATGCTTATTTAGATGCCGATAAGTTTTTAAGACAAAACAAGAAGTTAATGGACGATTGGGAATATTCAGAGCCTAAAAAGAACTTGGGAACGCAAAAAAGTCCTTTCGGAATAGGTTCGTAACCATTAGCTATAACGTCTCGTGGCTTGGCGTCAGTTGGGGATTTGGTTAGCCAAATGTATTGATTTAAAAACCAACTTCCAAACACAAAACCAACTCTGGCAATGACTCAAACCCCAATTGCGCCAAACCGCTGTTATCGGCAGTGGTTTTAAATTCCTAATTCTATTGATTTAATATTGAATAAGTTGATTTGATTTATTTTATCTTTATGTATAATAATTGTTAATTTAGCAGGATGTTTAAATTTCATTTCGCTTAATTTAAATGTCCATAACATTATTTTTAATAAATCCTCATCGCTTATATTCTTATGCTCTTTAATTCTTGTGATACCTGAACCGAAAATAGGAACTGAAACAGTTTTTTGAGCATAAACTCGGTTTACTCTATCCCAGAAGTTAATTAAAAATTCTATGTATTCTGGCATTGTTAAAGTCGCTTTGTTATGCTCATCAAATTTAGAAAACGCAGTTAATATAAAGTCGTCATAAACAAAAATTGTGCTTAATTTGTATTGTACACTTTTTCCGCCTAATCGTCTATCGACTTGATTATTAATTACGTCTAATTCATCTGATTTTTCAACTATAAAATTATCAAGAACATCTGTCTGACCGTTAAAATATTTGTTTATAAAGATACCATTAAGCGACTTATTAGATATTATTTTATCATCAACTACCGTGTCAAAATAATCGTTAAATGCGATTGCTTTTAGACCGTCTTCGGAAAATATATCGCCACATTTAATATTTACATTACTTCCGTCAATATCAAAATCAATGTTAGTAAGATTATTAGCTTTAAACCAAATTATTAAATAGATAATTATCAAGATAAAAAAAGATAGATAACCAATATATTTTAAACATTCTTTATATTTTTCGGGTATAAAATTAAAAAGTAATATGAATGACAAAACTCCCGATATTACTGAAAAATAAACCCAGAATTTGTTTCTAACACCTTTGGCAAATAAATTAACTTTCATATAATTAATTATAAAAATAATCACTTGGTTTTTTTCCAGAATCTGCTCTAAAATCTGAATTATTTAAAGCCATTTTAATAGTTTCTTTATTCATAGGAACGTGCAATACTGGTACTTTTGTTTTGGAATCTCTAAATATTGGTAATTTTGACCATAAATTTTTTACAACATTATTTAAGCTCTTTTTATTAGAAGTTAGTAAATCTTCTTTTGTCTTTAAATCAGGATAAATTACAATGACTGGTATATTTAGAGTATTTATTCCATATTCAATTTCTTCTTTTACTGCTTTTGAATTTATTGTGTTGTCACTTAAAAATAAGACAATGTTTTTGGAATTTCTTAGTCTTTCTCTAAGTCTGGGTTTAAGTGTTGTTTCCCAATCACTATTATCACGAACATTATAAGTTGTATCGTGCGCATTGTTAAATGGAAAAGTACTATCTGACCCTTTCCAAGCTTTGAGCATATTGTAATAACAAAAGTCTTTAGATGCTTGAGCACCAAGTGATGATTCGTTAAATGGCTCACTTACATAAAATGCGCAATAATTGTAGATTTTACTCATGTTTTTTTAATAATTAGTTAATTTTTTTTAAGTTTTTGGGTACCATTGCCGATAACTTGTATATACTCGCTACAAAGTAGCGACAATCTACCCAATTTAGGATGTATAGTCGCTACGGAGTAGCGTATTTTTATCAAATGTATAAATAATATTTTTATTACAAATCATCAAAAGGACTTTTTATTTGTTGGATACTTTTTGTACTTACGTGGGTGTATATTTCGGTCGTTTTGCTGCTATTGTGTCCCAATAATTCTTGAATGTACCTCAAATCGGTTCCGCTTTCAAGTAAATGCGTAGCATAACTGTGGCGTAACCAGTGCAAAGTAACGGGTTTTCTAATTCCTGATTTTTGTATGGCTTGTTTTAAAACTTGTTGTAAGCTTCTATCATCATAGGGCTTTCCTTTGATTTGTCCTTCAAACAAATACGTTGTGGGTTTAAATACTTTATAATACTCCCGTAGCATTTCTAAAATTTTTGGGCTTAATGGGACTATCCTGTCTTTTTTGCCTTTTGAATTTTTAAGCAATACAATATTCCGCATCGAATCTATGTGAACGGGCTGGAGAGCCAATAATTCGCCACAACGCAGGCCACAACTATAAATCAATGAAAGCATCATTTTATGTTTGATGTTATTATGAGCGTTTAATATCAATTTTATTTCTTCTTTGCTTAATACATTGGGTAAAAGTTTAGCTCGTTTTGGTCGGTGAATTTTATCAACTTCAATTTTTGTTGCTCTGACTGTCATAAAATACAGTTTTATAGCGTTAACGATTTGGTTTTGGTAAGATGCTGACAAATTATTCTTTAAGATATAGTCATTGTTGTAAATGATTACATCGTCATTTGTGATTTCGGAAATGGGTTTTTCCCGATAGAAAATCAAAAAGGATTTCAAGGCATCGCTATAGGTACTAATGGTGCTTTCGCTATACCTTTTAGAACGCATCCATTGTTTGAATTTTTCGATTTGTGTTATTCCTTCGCTTGAAGGGACCAAATTTGCAGGGGGCGCTATGTTAAAACGCAGTCTGTTTTCCTCTGTGTCTGGGAGGTGCCAAACCGTTTTTTGCTGGCTCCACCGTGCGCCTTCTATTTGTTTGATCCTGGCAATCAGGTCTTGATTTTTTTCAAAATAAACGGCAATTCTATTTTCACTGTTGTGTTTTATCAGTTTTGCTGCCCAAGTCATATCGTGTTGATTTTGTGATTGAAAGATAGTAATTATTTTGGTAAATGAGGTTTTATTACTGCAATGTCGCTGGTGGTATTAAGGCTGTTTTGCGTGAGGGATAAAAGTGAAAATCCTTTTATGAAGCGTAGCGGAATAAAAGATTATAGCGGATAGCCCGACCTTTTTAGGGCACGCCCCAATTGATTTGCTAAATCTTGATTAATTTTTTAAATTATCTAATTATCTAGTTTTCAAATTAACCTATCTTTGCCCGCCGAACAATCGGAAGAAATATGCCAATATGAAGTTTGATTTATTAAAAAAAGATCCGCTGTCTAAAGCCAGAGCGGGAAGTATTACTACTGATCATGGGGTGATCGAAACCCCAATTTTTATGCCTGTTGGAACCGTAGCTTCAGTAAAAGGAGTGCATCAGCGGGAATTGAAAGAAGATATAAATCCGGATATTATCCTGGGAAACACTTACCACTTATACTTGCGTCCGCAAACCGAAATTCTTGAGAAAGCCGGTGGTTTGCATAAATTTATGAACTGGGACCGTAATATTTTGACGGATTCCGGAGGATACCAAGTGTATTCGCTTTCGGCCAACCGAAAAATTAAGGAGGAAGGCGTGAAGTTCAAATCGCATATCGATGGTTCCTATCACTTTTTTACACCAGAGAATGTGATGGAAATTCAGCGTACCATAGGTGCCGATATTATCATGGCTTTTGATGAATGTACTCCGTATCCGTGTGATTACAACTACGCTAAACGCTCGATGAAAATGACGCACCGCTGGCTGGACCGTTGCATCAATCATTTAGAAACACAGCCTGTTAAATACGGGTACGAACAAACGTTTTTCCCAATTGTCCAAGGAAGTTGTTACAAAGACTTACGCCAACAATCAGCAGAATATATTGCAAATTCCAATCAACAAGGAAATGCGATCGGCGGACTCTCAGTAGGGGAACCTGCCGAGGAAATGTATGCCATGACTGAAATTGTTTGTGAAATTCTGCCCGAAGACAAACCGCGGTACCTGATGGGCGTGGGAACCCCAATAAATATTCTCGAAAATATTGCGCTTGGAATCGACATGTTTGATTGTGTAATGCCTACGCGCAACGCCAGAAACGGAATGTTGTTTACAGCAAATGGTACGATTAATATCAAAAACAAAAAGTGGGAAGCTGATTTTTCGCCCGTTGACGAAATGGGAATCACCTTTGTAGATACAGAATACACCAAAGCGTATTTGCGTCACCTTTTTGCTGCCAATGAATACCTCGGGAAACAAATTGCTACGATACATAATCTTGGTTTTTACATGTGGTTGGTTCGTGAGGCCAGAAAACATATCTTAGCGGGCGATTTCAAGCCTTGGAAAGAAATGATGGTGAAAAATATGAACCAGAGACTGTAAAATAATTATGAGTTATAAATTATGAGTTAGCACGCATCTCATAATTCATAACTCATAATTCATAATTTAAAATATGCTAACAATAATTGACAAATACATCCTAAAAAGATATTTAGCCACATTTGTGGTGATGCTGTTGTTGTTTATCCCGATAGGAATCGTTGTGGACGTATCTGAGAAGATCAATAAAATGCTGGAAAATAAAGTTCCGATTTTAGAGATAGGTCTTTATTACTACAACTTTACGGTTTATTTTGCGAACTCTCTTTTTCCGATATTTTTGTTTTTATCGGTGATTTGGTTCACGTCAAAACTGGCGAATGATACGGAGATTATCGCTATTTTAAGTTCGGGGATTTCATTTACACGATTTTTGAGACCGTATATTATAGGCGCATCTATCGTTTCTGTTTTTGTATTGTTAATGGGATTTTTTGTTGTTCCAGCTGCCAGTGAAGGCTTTAATAATTTCAGATACACGTATTTGAAAGGAGGCGGAAAAGAAGCGATGCGCGGTGATAATACAGATGTGTACCGCCAAATCAATGACAATGAGTTTATTTATGTAAACAGTTTTAATACCGAGTCTAAAACAGCTTTTAATTTTTCATTGGAAAAATTTAAAAACGAAAAACTTATCCATAAAATCACTGCCAGCAGAATACAATGGAATCCAAAAGACAGTACTTACACGATGTTTGATTACACGAAAAGAACAGTGGGTGAACTAAATGATAAAATTGAAAAGCTACCCCAAAAAGATGCTGTTTTTGCGTTTGATTTAGAGGATTTAACACCTGTAGTTTACATTGCAGAAACTTTAAGTTTAGGAAAATTGAATGCCTTTATCGAGAAAGAAAGAGAAAGAGGATCGTCTAACATCAATGTGTATTTGGTGGTATTATATAAAAAATACAGCGTTCCGGTATCGGCATTTATTCTCACTATCATTGCGGTTGCGGTTTCTTCAATGAAACGAAGAGGAGGAATGGGGACCAATTTAGCCATTGGAATTGCATTGGCTTTTGCCTTTGTGTTTTTTGATAAAATTTTTGGCGTATTAGCCGAAAAATCGAGTATTCCGCCAATGTTAGCCGTTTGGTTGCCTAATATTGCTTTCGGAATTTTAGCCATTTATTTATTACGAAATGCAAAACGATAATTTAAAAAGTTACTTAAACCTTCATTTAATTGTTTTTATTTGGGGTTTTACCGCCATCTTAGGCGCTTTAATTACTATTACAGCAGATGCTTTAGTTTGGTATCGCATGTTTTTTGCCGGGGTATTTTTAGCCATTTTTATACTATTTAAGAAAAAATCGTTCAGAATCCCTTTAAAATCTTTTCTCAAATTAATTTTTGTCGGCTTGTTGATTGCATTGCACTGGATCTTCTTTTTCAAAGCGATCCATGTTTCCAATGTGTCAATTACGCTGTCGGTTTTTTCGTTGGGTGCTTTTTTTGCATCAATATTAGAGCCATTGTTTTATGGTCGAAAGGTATTGTGGTACGAAGTTTTTTTTGGACTCATCATTATCGCTGGATTGGCACTGATCATGAAGGTCGAAATCAATTATCTTGACGGAATGTTATACGCTTTGGCATCGATTATATTAGGCGTTTTATTTACGTTAATGAACGGAAAACTGATTGCAGATCACGATCCTTCGGTAATTTCTTTTTATGAATTTCTGGCGGGCGTTTGTTTCATCTCGATTTACTTTTTGTTTCAAGGGAAATTCACTTCTGACTTTTTTGTATTGACCGCTAATAATTGGATTCTAATTCTGATTCTGGCTTCCATTTGCACGGCGTATGCCTTTACAGCTTCGGTGAAAGTAATGCAGAAATTAACACCATACACCGTAATGTTGACGACGAATCTGGAACCGGTTTACGGCATTGTGTTGGCGTATTTTATCCTTGGAGGAAAAGAAAAAATGAGTTTTGAATTTTACATTGGCGCACTGATAATAGTCATCACCGTAATCCTGAATGGTGCTATTAAACACTATCAAAAGGGCAAAACAGAATAAGAATCTACTGCTTTGTTGAAGCAAACTTTTACACATAAATAGAATATTTACCTTTTCGACCGATTTAAAATTTTATATTTGCGGTTCCAAATAAAAACAAAAACGCAAAAATCCTATGGAATATTTAGATTTTGAGCTTCCAATAAAAGAACTAGAAGAACAGTTAGACAAATGTCTCATTATTGGTCAGGAATCAGATGTTGATGTAACGAATACTTGCAAACAAATCAACAAGAAACTAGAAGAGACTAAAAGAAAAATATACAAAAACTTGACTGCTTGGCAGCGTGTACAACTTTCCAGACACCCAAGTCGTCCGTATACAATGGATCACGTTCGCGCTTTGTGTGGCGACACTTTTCTGGAACTTTTTGGCGACAGAGGTTTTAAGGATGACAAAGCCATGATAGGTGGTTTAGGGAAAATTGACGGACAATCGTTTATGATTGTGGGACAACAAAAAGGATTTAATACCAAGACGCGTCAGTTCCGTAATTTTGGAATGGCCAATCCGGAAGGATATAGAAAAGCGCTGCGATTGATGAAAATGGCAGAGAAATTTGGCATTCCTGTTTTGACTTTGATTGACACTCCGGGAGCTTATCCTGGATTAGAAGCTGAAGAACGCGGACAAGGAGAAGCGATTGCCAGAAACATATTTGAAATGATTCGTTTAAAAGTGCCTATTATCACTGTTATTGTTGGTGAAGGAGCTTCTGGTGGAGCATTAGGAATAGGAGTGGGTGACAAAGTATACATGATGGAAAACACTTGGTATTCCGTTATTTCTCCAGAATCATGCTCGTCTATTTTATGGAAAAGCTGGGAATATAAAGAACAGGCTGCTGAGGCCTTGAAATTGACTTCAGCTGACATGAAAAAACAAAAATTAGTGGATGATATTATTCCGGAACCTTTAGGTGGAGCGCATTACGACAGAGAAACCACTTTCAAAACGGTGGAGCAATATATCATGAAAGGTTTTAACGAATTGAAAGACTTATCAACAACCGAATTAGTGGCTCAGAGAATGGAGAAATACAGTAAAATGGGTGAGTATAAAGAGTAAAATCTTACAAAATATAATTTGATCCGAAGCCTTACCGTTTCGGATTTTTTTTGGGTTATAAACAAAAAATAGTTACTTATGAACATTTATTTGTAACAACTCAATGCCAATTTTTTTTTTATTTTTGCTACTTTCGCTCTATGGAAAACTTCAGAAATATTAGTCCTGTTAAGGTTGATAAAACTACTATTATAAGCCTTGAAAAAGGAAAATTGCAACCGCAAGTTCTCGATTTAGAAGAGGCTGTACTGGGTGCCATGATGATTGACAAAAAAGGGGTCGATGATGTAATTGACATTCTGCAGCCCGATGCTTTTTATAAAGAAGCACACAAACATATATTTGAGGCTATCGTGCAATTGTTTACAGAAACGCAGCCTATTGACTTATTAACCGTTTCTGCGCAGCTCAAGAAAAATGCAAAATTAGAATTGGCAGGTGGTGATTTTTACTTAATTCAGCTTACGCAAAAGATATCGTCCTCTGCACACATCGAATTTCACTCCAGAATCATACTTCAAAAATTTATTCAACGCAGTTTGATTCGGATTTCGACTGAAATTATTGAAGAATCCTATGATGAAACAACAGATGTTTTTGATTTATTAGACAGAGCCGAATCTAAATTATATGAAGTCACACAAGGAAATATAAAACGTAGTTCGGAGACGGCGCAGAGTTTAGTATTGCAAGCCAAAAAACGAATTGAAGAAATTGCAGGCCAAGAGGGTTTGAGTGGTGTTGCAACCGGTTTTGACAAACTGGACAAGATTACTTCAGGCTGGCAGCCAAGCGATTTAATCATTATAGCGGCAAGACCTGCAATGGGAAAAACAGCATTTGTACTATCGATGGCTCGAAATATGGCAATCGATTACGGAATGCCAGTGGCCTTATTTTCTCTGGAGATGGCATCTGTGCAACTAATCACCCGTTTGATATCCTCAGAAACTGGTTTGTCATCGGAGAAATTACGTACCGGAAAACTGGAAAAGCACGAATGGGAACAACTGAGTACCAAAGTTAAGAATTTAGAAAAAGCACCTCTGTTTATTGATGATACACCTTCATTGTCTATTTTTGATTTAAGGGCTAAATCAAGACGTTTGGTTTCACAACACGGAATCCGAATTATTATTGTCGATTATTTGCAATTGATGACAGCTGGAGGAAACGGAAAAGGTGGAGGAAATAGAGAGCAGGAGATTTCAACGATTTCACGAAACTTAAAAGCATTAGCCAAGGAATTGAACGTTCCTGTAATTGCCCTTTCGCAATTGTCCCGTGCGGTAGAAACTCGTGGATCCAGCAAAAGACCTTTATTATCTGATTTACGTGAATCGGGAGCGATTGAACAAGATGCGGATATTGTATCTTTTTTATACCGTCCCGAATATTACAAAATTGACGAATGGGATGACGATGAAGCTTCACCAACTGCGGGTCAGGCGGAAATAATGATTGCCAAACACCGTAACGGTAGTATAGAAAACGTTCGACTGAAGTTTATAGGACATCTCGGAAAATTTGATAATCTGGAAGATTATAGCGGTGGTTATGATGATTTACCATCCAGTATGAATCAGGATGATAATCCTTTTATCACCAAAAATTTACCGTCTGCCAATGACGCGTTTGGAAGCAATTTGAATGATCCGGATGATGATAGTGATGTTCCTTTTTAACATACGTTCCTTTTTTGAAATACGATTCAAGCCTACTTTTGTAGGCTTTTTTTGTAATTAATACCATTTTAGTTTTTAAAATACCGGAATATTTATTGTCAATAGTGTCATTTCAACCAAGGAGATTTAAACGAAGTGAACAAGTGAAACAAATCACATCAAGTTATTCAGATTATAAGATTTATTTCTTTAAGTGTCAGGATCTAAATGGCAAATGTGTGCTTATTATTCCAGTGAATAAAAAAGTAAAACTGGAAATATTTATTTAATGTAACATTTTTTATATTGTATATAAACCTTTTCTTCATAAAAGCAAAAAAAAAACAGTACTTTAGATTTTCTTTTTCTTAACGGAATAGTAGTATAACTAAAAAACTAAACATTATGTCAGAAGAAGCCGCAACAGGTAACAATGCATCTGAGGGTGCAAAAAAAGTAAACACCATTCCGCTAATAGAGGCAAAAAAATGGGCCAAGCGATGGAAGAAAAAAGAAGGGAACTACAACAAACACCACGAATTAAATGCCTTTTTAATTCCAAAAATAGATTTATTGGAAGTATTGACCGAAGACGTTGATGCCGTGAGAGCCTATATTGGGATTGATGATAATGGAGTGGAGAAACTAATGATCGTAGGTACGAAATACGATCCACTAACAAAGATTTATGTCGATATGATTACCGTTGGGGTGGGGAATGAGCCAGCCGGGCAAGATGATATTTATGATTTTACAACTCCTTGTCCAAATGCTTGTGATAAAAATAGCCCGCTTAACCAGTAGCCGCTTGATTTTTAAAGTTTGAAATTTGTGTAATATTAAAATTTAATAATTATACTTCAAGACAAAAACTTATTAGATTATATCTCTAACGAAGTGTACAAATCAGTGAAAGGATAATGTGACGACATCTAATCTGGTTTACAAAACGCTGTATTGGTAGATAAAAATGAGATTTTGAGCATACTAAGTATTTCAGAAAAAATAGTAGGTATTCGCTTTATGTAAGGTTTAGAGGACCATTTAAATCTTAACTCTATTCGACTTTTATTGATACCGTGTTGCAAATAAGATTTCGGCAGCTAATTTATTCCGATTTTAACAAAAAATGGTTATCGTGAATATTTTGGGAATCGTTATTTTGTAGATGAGGTATCTGAATTATTAGCAAATTTTGTACAGTATCAAATGCAATTTAATGATGCTTTAGAATATAAAAAAAACAATAAGAGGAGGTTTTTTTGGTGAGAATTCTTTGGATAACAGGTTTTAGAATTAGAATTGCGAGTTTATGGCTTTTTATTTTGAGATAAGTGATAACATTATCAAGTCCGTTCTCTTACCTTAAAATGATCAAACGCGAAATTTTGCTACCGTTTACATGGATTCGACCTCCAATGCCTACAAGGTTGTGATGGATATTAGACAAGTTTAGCAACATTGATGGTTGAAAAATATTTTATAGAGCGTGAATTGAATTTTTATAGAAAGTTCATTGATGTGATATTTTTTTAAAATTGGATGGGAGTAGCAAGTATAACGAAATGTATTATTTTGTCTCACCTTTCGTAAGCAGTATGATTAAAATGCAGGATTACAAGGAAGAAGTTCTTTCTACGATATACTATGACAAAACAGTTCTCTTTAAAGCATTGCTTAAAATAATAAATTAGAACAGGCTTTTGTATGGCTAAAGAACAAATTTGATGAGTAGGTGGGAGAATACAATGTTGCTTTAGTTTAATAGTATTAAAGATTTGTTGTTTTTATGTGGCGTTGTTTTTTAAGCAATGATTCATATTTTATGTAAATAGAAAAAAAATAATGGCAATTATCAATTAAAACTATGTACTAAAAGACTTATTAGAAAAGCATTCGTCAAATAAATCAATTATAAAACTTAATGAGATGGGTTTGTATACCACTATAAATTTAATGCTTTTGCCCTATGGCGCAAAGGAAATCTATGAATTGTTATATAAATCAGCCAATTACCTGTTAGCTTTTAACATACTTTTATTTCTAAAAACTGCTGTTAAGGAAAAAATATTTGTAATATTTTTCTGCTATCTTTTGACGGTAGGTGTGATTCAATTCTATTCAACTTATTTATTTAATAAACGCATTAATAATATTTGGTTGTCCCACTATTATTTCATTTCTCAATTTTTATTTCTTAGCTTCTTTTATTATTATTTACTAAAAAAAAGGAAAATAAGAATTGTCATTGGCGGGATTATAATTTTTACGATGGTCGTTTTTACATTTCAATATTCGATTGAGGATCATGTTTTTGAAAAGTATAATTCATTAGGAATTTTTATCACGCAAGTTGTAATTTCGTCCTTTGCAGTAATATATTTCTTAAATACTCTTACTAAAGAAAAGTCATATTCATATATAAATTCCGGTATTTTTATTTATATGTTAACAAGTTCGTTAATTTTTGCGGCAGGAAATTTATTAGTTGAAACTAGTCCTTCTTTATATATGTATTTTTGGGTATTAAATGCTTTCTTTTGTTTATTATATCAAATCTTAATTAATATCGAATGGTGGAAGAGCTTTTATCGGAAGAAAACAGATTAGTTTTAATTGTTGCACTTGGGGTCTTTCTAATATTATTCATGGCTTTGTTGCTAATACTTTTCTTTAAACTTTCACAAAGAAAAATCATTCAAAAAGAATTGGAAAAAAAAGATTTAGAAATTAAGTATCAAAAAGAGCTTTTAAGTGCTGTTATTATTACACAAGAAGAGGAACGCAAGCGTATTGCGCAAGATTTGCATGATGATATTAGTTCTAAACTCAATATAGTTTCATTAAACAGTCATTTGCTGACCGCGCCTAATTTAAGCGCTAATGAAGTAATTGAAATCACAGCGAATATTATTAATCTTGCACACAAAGCATTAGATAATTCAAGGAAAATTGCACACGGTTTGCTACCGCCGGTTTTAGATAAATTTGGATTGCATGCAGGGGTGGAGGAATTATGCATGGAATTTAGCAGTTCCAAAGCTGTAGATATAGATTATCAAAATAAAACGACATTTGCTATTTCAGATAACGATAAACATTTGCATGTGTTTAGAATTTTGCAGGAACTGATGAATAATTCATTACGGCATGGAAAAGCCACGGTTATTTCCATTCTTTTTGAAGAACAAAATGGCGTGAAAAATTGTCATTACACGGATAACGGTACTGGTTTTGAAATCAAAAATAATAAAAATCAGCACGGTCTCGGAATGAAAAATATAGAAAGCAGAATCGCTTTTTTGAACGGTAAATTGACCTTAGAATCAACATTAAACAAAGGGATTTCCGTAGTTTTTAATTTTTAAATAATGAATAAAACTATAAAAATTGTATTAGTGGATGATGAAATTCTTTTTAGAAAAGGAATTTCTTTTTTATTGGGGCGCGAGACAAATATTAAAATTATTTTTGAAGCGTCTGATGGGAACGAATTGATTTCTTTTCTCCACAACAATAAAAATAATCACCCTGATATTATTATCATGGACTTAAAAATGCCCGGAATAAATGGTGTCGAAGCGACAAAGATTATGCATGCCGAGTTTCCTGAGTTAAAAATTATTGCATTAACGAGCTATAACTCTAAATCTTTTGTTGCAAATATGATTGATGTGGGTGCGGTTTCGTATTTAATAAAAACCGCGACGCCCCACGAATTACTGACAACTATAAATGAAGTTGCTGAAAAAGGATTTTATTATACGGATCAAGTCATGAAAATTATTCAAGCGGACGTGTTGACTTCTAAAAAAACAAAAAGCATATTAGACACTACTTTTTTAACCGTTCGGGAAATTGAAGTCCTTAAGCTTATTTGTTCGCAAAAGAGTACAGTTGAAATTGCAGATGCTCTTTTTATTAGTCCAAGAACCGTTGAAGGACATCGAAATAATTTATTGTTGAAGACAGATTCCAGAAATATTGCAGGCTTAGTTGTCTACGCAGTTCAAAATCAAATTATGCTGCTTGATGTCTAAGATTGCAGGTTAAATTCAAAAGTAAGAGCAATAAAGTTTATGGTTAGTAGGTATTTCTGGCGTTTTTAACTTTTTTTGAACTGAAACGTGTACCCTCTCATGTCTTTTTCTAAAGTTGTTTGCAATAATTCTTTAACGGAACTCATGCCTCCAAAATCTCGATGGTAGGAAAATAAAAATTTTGACGTTGTGATTAATTTTAAATCGGTATCGAAATGGGTCTGCGATTTGATCAGTTTTTTGGTGATTTTTTGGAGTTGTTCGTTGATAATTTCACTCTCATAATAATCAATTATTGGATTATTTAAACAAATACTTTTTAACGCAAAATGGATTCTGTAATCCAACTCTTTTACTGCCTGTGTTTTTATAAAATCAGAGTAAAATGGATTGGTAAAGTATCCAAAACCCATTTTAAATTTAGTCTTCCTTAAAATTCCGTGCTCAATATCGTTTAATGAAAGTAAACAATGAGCAATTTTTATTCTTTTCAATGTGAAAATGGCTTCACGATCTGCCGTATCTTTTGAAATGATATGAAAAAATGCATTGTAAATATTTATCCAAAATGTTTTTCTCAAATCATTAGTATCCAAACTTTTCTCCAGTTTGGCTTGTCGGATATAAAAAAGCTGTCTTCTGAGCACTGTGGAATCCCCTTCGAATTTTGCTATAGAGAGAATTTCCTCTGATAAAGTGGTATAATAATTTTTCAAAATGATTTTTTTTAGTGATTTACAGACGGAGATGTTGGAAACAAAGCATGTAGAAAGTTAAAATCAGAATTACTAATAGACATAATCCTATTTTTTTCAATAAATTCATTAAATTAAACGGGTCATTGCTTTCATTTGGATTCATTACTAAATTTTTCATTATGATTGCTTAAGAGATATCTGCGAATTTATGATTAAGATGTAGTTTGGCTATGCGTATTTTTACGTGTTTTATTAAAAAAGACAATTTTTGTAATTCATTTAAAAGTTAAATTTGAAATAATTCAAATGCTTAATTTCTATCTTTGAGGTATCAAAATTTTCAGAATATGCGCAAACGATTTCTATTTATACTCATTTTGTTACTGTCAATAACAAGTAAAGCGTCTTTTATTTTATTACCAATGGATGAAACTTCGCAGAAAAATCATCTGAAAGCGTATGGAATAACTTATTGGTGTTTGGATAAAAATTATAAAGCAAGCTGGTTACTCAATTACCGTGGCGGATCTTTTTTACTGCCTGATGCAGAGGAAATTCGTAAAGAATGTCAGATTCGGGGTGTCAGTTTTGAAATAATTTCTGATGGAGAAGAAGTAGCCATATTAAATGAAATTTCCAGTCCATCCCAGAATATGGAATCAGTAATATTAGAAAAAGCTCCAAAGATTGCCGTTTACACACCCAAAGGAAAACAACCTTGGGATGATGCTGTAACTTTGGTTTTGACCTATGCTGAAATTCCTTTTACTCCCATTTATGATGAAGAAGTACTTAGTGATCAATTATTGCTTTACGATTGGTTGCACTTGCACCACGAGGATTTTACGGGACAATACGGAAAATTTTATGGAGCCTATAAAAATGTTCCTTGGTATATTGAACAAAAGAAAGAGGCTGAAACATTAGCTTCAAAACTAGGATATTCCAAAGTTTCTACTGAAAAAGGAGCTGTAACCAAGAAAATCAGGGATTTTGTAATTGGAGGAGGATTTATGTTTGCGATGTGCTCGGCAACGGATAGTTTTGATATTGCTTTGGCGGCTGACGGACTTGATATTTGCGAAGCCATGTTTGATGGCGATGCCAGTGAAGGAAATTACCAATCAAAGATGAATTACAATAATTCTTTTGCCTTCAAAGATTTTATTTTGGAAAGAAGACCCGAGCAATATGAATTCTCAGATATTGATATGACTTCGAAACGAAGAATTCCTATGGACAAAGATTACTTTACTTTAATGGAATTTTCAGCAAAGTGGGACCCAATTCCTAGTATGTTGTGTCAAAATCACACGCAGTTGGTCAAAGGATTTATGGGGCAAACTACCGCTTTTGATTTGCCTCTAATAAAATCAAATGTCTTGGTTATGGGATCTTGTGAATTAAATGGGGAAGCACGTTACATTCATGGGCAAAAAGGCAAAGGGATGTTCACGTTTTATGGTGGACATGACCCCGAAGATTTTCAACATCAGGTGGGTGATCCACCTACGGTTTTAGACTTGCATTCTAATTCACCGGGCTATCGCTTGATTTTGAATAATGTGTTGTTTCCAGCAGCCAGAAAGAAAAAATTGAAAACATAAGGTAAAAATAAAAGTCAATCGGAAATCGATTGGCTTTTATTTTTTAGCCCTGATGGTAGTGGCATCCTTTCTTTGCCTTCTTTAGGCAAAGAAAGATATAACGGACAGCAGGAACAGCTTCTGAAAATTACAGCACTCCGTGTTCGTTTTCTTTGTCTAAATATTCTTGTACAATATCAATTGCATTCGTAACTACGTCGCTTAAGGCTGTGATGAAACTTCCTTCTTCGGCGCAATTTATGGCATGTTTTATCGCTTCGGTTTCTTTAGGAATAATTTCATAAGTAACGGTTTTACCGGAATTTTTGATACCTTCAAGAATTAAATTAATGATTTCATCTTCAGTTCTTCCTCTCAGGTATTTTTCTTGTCGGATGATAATGTGGTCGAACATTCGGGCGGCAATAGTGGCACATTCCCTGATATCTTCGTCACGACGGTCGCCAACTCCTGCTATAATTCCAATTTTCTTAGTAGCATCTACACTATGAAGGTATTCTTCGACACCTTTATAGCCTGATGCATTGTGAGCAAAATCAATCAATACTTTGAATTTTTTAAACTCAAAAATATTCATACGACCTGGAGTTTGTGCGGCACTTGGAATAAAAGTTTGCAAAGACAAGCTGATATCTTCAGTTTTGAAACCCCATAAATAACTCGCTAAAGTGGCTGCGAGTACATTGGCAATCATGAATTTCGCTTTTCCGCCCAATGTTAAAGGTACGTGAGTGGCACGCTCGATGCGGATTTTCCATTCTCCTTTTTTGATGGTGATGAAACCATTTTCATAAACAGCAACTGTTTTTCCTTCGGCACAAAGTTTTTTTATGAAATCGCTGTCTTCGCTTAAACTGAAATATGCGACATTACAATTCAGGTCTTGACCTATTTTTACACAATGCTCGTCATCACCATTCAAGACAGCCCAGCCGTTTTTCTTGATACTTTTGACCACTGTGGCTTTCACCCTGGCCAAATCACTTAAGGTATGAATGTCACTTAAACCCAAATGATCTTCCTGAATGTTAGTTATAACCCCGATATCACAACGGCTAAAACCCAGTCCAGAACGAAGAATTCCGCCTCTGGCAGTTTCCAGAACAGCGAATTCTACAGTTGGATCTCTCAAAATATATTCGGCGCTTAAAGGTCCTGTAGTATCTCCTTTTTCCATCATGTGATTTTGAACATAAATCCCGTCTGATGTGGTGAATCCTACTTTAAATCCATTATTTTTAACAATGTGTGCCAAAAGACGGGTAGTAGTAGTTTTTCCATTAGTTCCTGTCACAGCAATTATTGGAATACGACATGATTTTCCCGGGGGATATAACATGTCAATTACCGGTGCCGCAACGTTTCTTGGCAATCCTTCCGAAGGCGCAAGGTGCATTCTAAAACCGGGCGCCGCGTTGACCTCCAAAATTACACCGCCATTTTCTTTTAACGGTTGCGTTAAATTTTCGGCCATAATATCAACTCCGCAAACATCGAGTCCAATGACTCTTGAAATCCTTTCGGCAAGAAAGATATTTTCCGGGTGCATCATATCAGTTACATCTACAGATGTTCCGCCGGTGCTTAAATTTGCTGTGGATTTTAAAAATACAATTTCTCCAATATTTGGAATAGTTTCTAATGTGTAGTTTAGTTTTTTCAATAAATCTTCGGTATCCCGGTCGACATCAATTTGAGTCAGTACATTTTCATGTCCGTAACCTCTACGTGGGTCCAGATTTGTGGTGTCAATTAAATTCTGAATGTTGTCCGTTCCATTTCCTATAACATGAGCAGGAACTCTTTTTGCAGCAGCAACTAATTTATTATCGATAACTAATATTCTAAAATCGAAACCAGTAATGAATTTTTCTACAATGACACGTTGGCCGTATGCTTGCGCAAATGTTAAACCGGCAACCGCATCCTCCCAATTAGTAACATTAATAGAGGCGCCTTTTCCATGATTTCCGCCCAAAGGTTTTAGGACAATAGGATAGCCAATTTTTTGTATCACTTCAGCTAAACTGTCTTCATCTATACAAATGCTTCCGCTGGCTACGGGAATGGAAGCCATTTCCAACATTTTTTTAGTTTGTTCTTTATTGCAGGCAATATCAACCGCAATGCTGCTTGTTTTACAGGTAATTGTCGCCTGAAAACGCATTTGATTGATGCCGTATCCAAGTTGTACTAAAGAATTTGTTCCAAGTCGTATCCAAGGAATATCTCTGGAAACTGCTTCTTCCACAATGCTTCCGGTGCTTGGCCCAAGTCTCACGCGCTTGCGAATTTCTCTCATTTTCTGCAAGTCGGCATTCACATCATATTCAGTCCCCGCAATTAATGCTTCGGCAATGGCAACTGAGGATTCTGCTGCAAAAAGACCTACATTTTCTTCGGTATAACTGAAAACTACATTATAAGTTCCGGAAGTTTTAGTTTCTCTTGTTCTTCCAAAACCGGTTTCCATTCCGGCAAGCGACTGAATTTCGAGTGCAATATGTTCGATGACATGTCCCATCCAGGTTCCGCGTTCTACTCTGGAAAAAAATCCGCCTTGACAACCTTCAGAACAACGATGTTCAATCATTGAAGGAAACATTGTTTCAATACGTTCTTTAAATCCGTCTATTTTATTGGTAGGTAATTGCTCCATTTCTTCCAAATCCAAACGCATTTGAATTAATTTTTTTCGTCGAATACTCCAAATATTTGGTCCACGAAGGGCTTGTATTTTAATTATTTTCATAAAAACGGAAAAATTATTTTTGTGTAAAAATGTAGTTGAATTTAAAGTCTTTATTTCATTTTCACCCAGTAATAATTTGGATAAAAAAAGTAAATTACAATCTAATAATTCAAACTAAGTAACTTAGAATAGAACTAAAGTAAAGTTTTTACAATAGTAATCAAAATTTATTATTTGAAAATTAATTAATAGTATCTCTGTTGGCGGTTATTGAAAAAAAAACACAACTTCAAATGCTCTTTTTTATCTTTTTGGTTATTTTTACAAAATGAATATACTTGGAAAACTAATAATAATAGGCGGTGCAGTAGATAAAGGAAGTTTTACAGAAACCGATTTAGATAAAAATGCCACCAATAATTTAAACTTTTTTGAAACTGGAATTTTAAAAAGGATACTAAATGAATCAAAACACAAAGAAAAATCACGAATAGAAGTCATTACGACGGCTTCAGTCATTCCGAGAGAGATTGGTCCTGAATATGTTAAGGCATTTGAATATTTAAATGCTAAAAATATTGATATTTTACATATTGAAAGAAGAGAACAAGCAGCTGATGAAGCTGTTTTGGCCCGATTAAAAGCGGCTGATATTGTTATGTTTACCGGAGGTGATCAACTGAGATTAACTTCTATTCTTGGTGGAACACAATTTCATGATATGCTATTGGATAAATACCATAATGAAGAATTTATATATGCCGGAACTTCGGCTGGCGCAGCAGCAGCCTCGAATAACATGATTTATCAGGGAAGTAGCTCAGAAGCATTACTAAAAGGTGAAGTTAAAATTTCAAGTGGATTGGGTTTAATTGATGGCGTTATTATCGATACTCATTTTGTGCAACGCGGCAGAATTGGCAGACTTTTTCAAGCAGTGGTTGGCAATCCTAGAGTATTGGGAATCGGACTTGGTGAGGATACAGGACTATTAATTACTAATAATAAAGATATGGAAGCGATAGGTTCTGGTTTAGTTATTTTAGTGGACGGTCGCGAGATAAAAGATACTAATTTGACAAAAGTAGAGTTAGGTCAGCCCATATCCATCTCCCATTTGGTAACTCATGTCATGAGTAAATTTGACACTTACAGTCTTGAAACGCACAAAATGTACATTCAATCTTCTCATTATTTGTAACATTTAATGGTGCAAACTAAAAGCATTATCAAATATGAAACTAATTATACATGGTGGTTTTTTCTCGGAATCATCAACCAATCACGAAACAAAAGTCGCTAAGCAAAAGGCTTTAGAGCGAATTGTCAAAGATTCTTACGATTTTTTGAAAACACACACCGGATTAGAGACGGTTGTTTATGCTATTTCCCTTTTAGAAGATGACGAATTATTTAATGCTGGAACTGGATCGCAAATACAAAGTGACGGAAAAATAAGAATGAGTGCTGCGATTATGGATGGTGAAACCCAGAAAATGAGTGGCGTCATCAATATTGAAGCAGTTAAAAATCCTGTTCAGGTTGCCCAAGTGCTAATGCAATATGACGATAGAATTTTGGGAGGAAGTGGAGCAACTAATTTTGCAAGACAACATGGTTTTGAACCTTTTTCAACTGAAATTCCACAGCGAAAAGCGGAATATGAAGCGAAACTAAAATCACTGGGAACAGGAACGGTAGGTTGCGTGGCTTTGGACCAAAATGGTAAAATTGCCGCAGCGACTTCTACTGGCGGTAAGGGATTTGAAATGCCGGGTCGTATATCTGATTCTGCTACTGTAGCCGGGAATTATGCCAACGCATTTTGCGGCGTGAGTTTGACCGGAGTAGGTGAGGACATCGTGAGTAATGCGACGGCGGCAAAAATCGTCACTCGAGTTACCGATGGGTTTTCATTGCAAGACGCTTTCACCAAAACGTTTAGCGAATTGAAACCTTATGAAGGTTTTGCAGGCGCAATTGCTATTGATAATCAAGGAAATGTGTTTCATCAGGATTCGCATCCAAGTATGGTTTTTGCCAGTTTTGACGGAGATAATTTTGAAGTTTTCGATTAAACGGTAATGAATTAAATTGTTGTTAATTTAAAGAAAATTCAAACCAAATAGGAATGTGATCCGATACTGTCCGGGCTTCTTTTAATGAAGTATAATTTTTATAAAAGTGAATTATACCCGATTTTAGGGAATTTACTTTTAAAGAATTGTAATACATATTGTCAAATTCGGATGCGAGGCATTTTTCATTTTTACATTCTTGTTTAAGCGATGTTTTTTGATCAATCAAAATTGATTCGTACCCCATTTTTTTCAAAGGATTAAAAACGTTATGCGATTGTGGACAGTTAAAATCTCCCGTAAAAATTAAATTTAAATGAGGATATTCGTCCGGTAGAAATTTAAAATATTTAATTTCGGTTTCAGGTTGACTTTTTTTAGAAATGGCATGAAAATTTACCACTGTAAATTGTTTATTTTTATATTCGAACGTACAAAAATAGGGTTCTCTTACTATTTCTTGATGGTATTTTTGTTCGAGCCATGCTCTTCCAATTTTTTTTACCTTGCTAGTTTTCCAAATAAAAGCGTAACGCTCGGTTTTATAGGCACTGCTGCTGGTCGGGTCACTAATCACATAATCCCATTTAGCGCCTTTACGATTGAGTTCATCGGCCAGTTTTGCTACTGCCTGTGCTCCTCCATAACCCGCAACAATTTCCTGAATTGCAATGATGTCGTATTCTCTCAGCGTATTGGCGATGTAGTTTATTGTTTTCTCTGATTTAGATTTTCCAAAATTTTCTATATTCCAAGAAAGCAATTTGGTTTGAGATAGAATGCTGAAGGGGAAAAGTACAAGTAGGAGAAAATAAAAGGATTTCAATGCATTCAAATGTTACGGATGTTATAAGTTGTAAAATTAGAATAAATCGACGATAGTTATTCGATATGGACCAGATTTAATTTATTATCTCTTTTAGTAAAATTGATAAAGGAAGGATTAAATTATTTCCTCATTTTTTTAAATTGGTAGCTATGAAACTGAAATTAGAGCTTCATTACTTTTTTGCATTTTAATAGTATAAATTTCTTTTCTAACCTCATTTACAATATCTATTGTAAGATGTTTTGATTTTAAATGTACTTTATTTTTAAAAATTTGACCGTTTTTTAAGCGTAATTTTAAGCTGTAGCTTTTGTAGTCATTCTTTTTTATAATGATAGCAATTACGACCAAGAAAGCAATGATTAGGATTAAGTCAATTTGGAAATATAAATAATTAAATGCCGCTATACCTGCAGCAGACAGCAATATTAGAACTTCATAAATGGTTTTCATTTTGTTTACAGTTATGTAAATTAGATCTAAATCAGAAAATAAAATTTGTTTATTTTCTTTTGTTTTGAGAATTAAAAGTATTCCATTTTTATTTAATGTTAATTTTCTAAAATTATTTGTAAGGTTCATGACGTGTGTTATTTATCTTAATTAATTTACCGTTATTCTTAGAGTTTGCAGAAAAACTTTTTTTAATTATTTATTTCTTCCATAAATAATAAACTAAATAAATAAGGCCAATTGCGCCTATAAGCAACATTACTATTTGTACAAAAAACAATAAATTTGTATTTAAAAGGTGTAATGGTTTCATTATTTTTATTGTTGGTGTAAATTTTATTTACTGAAAAATTGTTAATCAAGTTTAGTTTCAGGAATTATATAATGATCGTATGAAAGCATGATTTTTCCTTTATTGTTTCTTGAGGAATGCTGGATAGTATTTTCATTCTTGTAAATATCAAACGGATTTTGGATGAAATTTTTCTTGTAAAATTCTTCAGAAATTTTCGTTGAATTTTCTTCGTCAGAATCAAATTTTCGGCCGTTTAATACTGTTATTAAAATTGCATTTTCTTTATTTGTCCTATTATTGTATTTGTGTTTTAGTTTTGTTGGATAAGAAAAAAGCAGGATTAATACTATTACCCCAATTAAAATATTTTTTTTCATTTTGTCTTTAATAAAGATTTAATCACATCATTTATTTACTATTTTCAATTAAATTTTCTAAATTTTTTTATTTGTATTTTTGTCAACAGTCTTTTATTCATTTCCATTGGTTTATTCAATTTCGTATTTAAAACTTCTGTTTTGATTTTCATGTGTAGACATTTTGATAAGGAAACGGTATTTGCCGATAATGATTTCTTATCAATCTTTAGATATTCTTTTACATAATTTTCACCATCTTAAATTCTTTTGTTCCATTTGTCATATACTTGATTTTCTTTTTCTTTCACAGTGAAAGGATTCTGAACTTCGTTTTCGTAATTTTTCAAGACTGAATTGATTATGAAAATAATTTAAATTTATGATTTCCTCAAAGTTAAAAGCGATAAAGTAAATTTCCTTACGGTAAACCGTAACGCATCAAAATAATAATATGTATTATCTAAATGTTATTTTTCGATTCTCTTAAAATGAAGTATAGCAGTTAAAAATATTTATGGTGATTGTTAAATTCTAAACGCATATTTTTTTTGCAATCGAATCGAGAAGTAAAAGAAATTATATTTTTATCCAGTTACTGGCAATCCAATCTTGTAAATGATCTTTGTGGACTTCATTTTCTAATTCGGGATGTTGTAAAAAACTTTCTACTTTTTGAAAACTGGCTTTAGTTTGGGGAACTTTATATTTTTCTAAAACTGATTGCAGAAATGGATTATTTGAAATTCTTCTGTTTTATCGATATATATGTGATCAAAGATTTCAGTACAATCGGAATTATTTGTCAAATCAATTTTTTGAGAATATCCGTTAAATGCTAAGTCTTCTCTTGTAAAATTGGCCATTTTAAATGATTTTAAAGTTTATGGGGTAAACCTAACATCTTTAAAAACTATATCTTTACGGGAAACCGTAAATGGATTGTTTTTTTTTAAATTTAAAAAAGAATGGCATTTATTTTTGAGAGTATTAACTCAAGGTAGATGGTTTAAAATAAATTGGTTCTTTGTTTTACTAATTTTTTATGAAATAGTTAAGTTGCCTAAACTAGTCCTAAATCTTTAGTAATGGCTATCAAATGCACATTGTTAGTTGCTTTAAAATATATTTTTAATTTATTAATTCGTTTTTCTAAGCTGCTGCTTCCATTTGGAATAATGCCTGAATCTTTGAATTCGGAGGATATATCGTCAAGTGTAAATCCTTTCGCTAAGGATTTTAAAAGAGTAATATCATATGCTTCAATTTCAAATAATGATTTGTCTCTCATTGCGTACGCAACCTCTTCAGATAATTCGATTTCTTGGTTGTTATAAATGCGGTAAATTGCTTTTTTAAGTTCCGGAATACTGTCTCTGCCTTTTAATACATAAGCGTTAATACCTATATTTTGAAAAAGTGATTTTATTCGGTAAGACTTATCCTCAATAGAAAAAACTATTGTTTTTATATCTGGTTGTATTTTTTTTACTTCTTTAATCAGTTCTTCACCTGACTCCAATCGAAGTTCTCGATGATCCGGTTTGAATGACAAATCACTAATTAACAATTCATAAGGGACTTTATCATGAAGTGCTTTTTTTATTTTCAAAAAAGCATCATCGCAGTACTTTGAATGATGAATTTCCATTATGGATAGTTCTTCAAGTGCTTTAATTGAGGCTATACTGATACTGTCTAAATCTTCGGCAATTAATACTTTATTAAACATAAGTAACTGGTTTATAATGAAAAATTAAAATTAACTTTAAATCCTACATAAGATTTAGTATCAAAAGTAATAGTTCCTTTTCTGGTTCTATTACGGTTTTCCACATTCAGCAGTCCATTTTTTTAATTAAATATTTTATTTCTTATTCAAAGCCTGCTATCATTGCAATCGAGGTGTACTTTAGTTTAAAATTCAAGACTGATAAAGTTAAGTTGCACGATATAATAAACTTAGATTATTAACAGAAATGTTTATTTACGATCAGATTTACTTCATATCGGGAACTCACAACTCACTTTAAATCCTTTATTAGATTGGGTGTCAAATAAAATTTTTCCTTTTATGGAATGAATGCGATTTTCGATATTCTGTAAACCATTTTTCGAAGCTAATTTTTCAAATGTTGCGCCAACTCCATTATCACTATAATTTATCTGTAACTTATTTTCATTTTTTTTGAAAGAGATTACGACTAAGCTACATTTACTATGTTTTTTCATGTTTACCAATAATTCTTGAAGGATACGATATATGATGATTTTTTTGTAATTTTCAATATTGGACCAAAATATGGTATCGATACCGTTTGTAATAACATTGACTTCCTTGGTATTGAAACCAGATAACATTTCTTTTAAATGAGACGCAAATGGTGTTCCGGTATTTATATTGCTATTTTCTCTTGAGATATTTCGGGTTTGATAATAAATTGTGTCTAAATGTGAAATCAATATTTTTTTATTTTGACTTGACGATAAATCTTGTGTTTCAGCAAAAGCCATCGTTTGGAAAACGTCATTTGCTAATTCATCGTGAAGTTTTTTAGAAAGACGAATTTCAGTATTATACGTTGCTTTTATTTTTTCTCTTTTATTTTTTATTTTAAGATAGTTCGCAATAATTATACTCAATAAAATAAGTATTACCAATGCAAAATAGATAAGCTGATCTCTATATAGTTCCTGTCTTTGTTGATTTGCTTGCTGAGTTTTTAATTTTAGATTCTCCTCTTTCACTTTCTTAAAATCGTATTTGATTTTAGCAAATTGATTTTTTGCTTTTTGTCGGACGTCAGTAATACTGTCATTAATGTGAAGATATGCGAGAGAATATTTTTTCAGTTGATCATCTGAGGTATTTTGTATTAATAATTTTAAACAAACTAGTCGGTCGTCCACATGGTTTATTTCAGTCGCTTTGTTGTAGGCAAGGAGAGCGTATTTAATAGATAGATTTAAATTTCTAGTTTTGTAATATTCAGATAAATTGTAATAACTTGAAATCAGTCCCCATTTATCTTTTATATCTAACCTTGTTTTTAATCCTTTAATTAAATAAAAAAATGCTTTTGAATTTCCGGATTTATCATAAGCATGTCCCAAATTATCATTTATTTGAGCAATTTTCTCGGCATTATTTATAACTTTTTCTTTACGGGTCAATGGTAAGAGAATTTGTATTGCTTTTTGATACTCACCTTTTTCAGTGTAAGCTATACCGATATTATTTAAAATTCCAGATTTTGTGTCTTCATCTGTTTTCGAATTTATTGCTTTTTTAAAATAATATATAGCTTTGTCATTTTCATGGGTAAGCAAGTAATTATTACCTAAACCTATATATATATTAGTTTCTCCATGTAAATATTTATTTGAATTCTCTATTAATGGAAACGCTTCAATACTTGTAGTTTCACTTCCGGCATTATCTCCCTGGTTTCGTTGTATTTGTGCCATCCAGCTTAAAGTGTGAATAATTCGTGAAGTATCTTTTTTTATTGCGGCAGCATATTTGGCTTTATTAAAGTAATAATAAGAACTATCAAATGCTTCGTTTTCATAATGTTTGTGGCCAATCTCTATGAGTCTATTGATTTCTGTAAGATCTTGTTTTTTGGGGGCGTTATGTCTCTTTTTCTTCTCACAGGATTGTGTGGCAAAAAGGAATGCCAAGAATACATAAAAAACCGGTAAATATTTTTTTTTGCACATCATTGCACGAAATTACTGAAATTTATTTAAAAATAGAAGGTAACGGATTGCTATAATTTTTTAATATTTACAACAAAATTAAAAACAAAAAACCCCAATCTTTCGATTGGGGTTTTTATATAAGTAAGTAATCTAAATTGAGTTGATAAAACGTTTATTTTACTTTATTAAGTACTGCTTTGAAAGCTTCTGGGTGATTCATCGCTAAATCTGCAAGAACTTTACGGTTCAATTCGATGCCGTTAGCTTTTACTTTACCCATAAATTGTGAATAAGACATTCCTTCCAATCTAGCTCCAGCGTTAATACGTTGAATCCACAATGCACGGAAATTTCTTTTGTTCACTTTTCTGTCACGGTAAGCGTAGCACATTGCTTTCTCTACCGCATTCTTAGCAACTGTCCAAACGTTTTTACGTCTACCAAAGAAACCTTTGGCTTGCTTCATTATTTTTTTTCTTCTTGCTCTTTTAGCAACTGAATTTACCGCTCTTGGCATAATTTTGATGTGTTTTTGTAGCTGGCGGCTTGAATTAAATCAAAAGCGCTTAATGGCCATACTCCAAGGTTATTTTAAATTGTTTTAACCTAAAGATTATTTAGTCAAAAGTTATTAAAGTCGAATCTCGAAAGTCTTTAAGACTTCTGAGTTTACAACTTTAAGACTTACTTATATAATTCTTAATTGTTGTTTGATGCTTTTCATATCTGTTTTGTGAACTAACGCTGAGTGTGTCAGAGCTAATTTACGTTTTTTAGACTTTTTAGTCAAAATGTGACTTTTAAAAGCATGCTTTCTTTTAATCTTTCCAGAACCAGTAACTTTAAAACGTTTCTTGGCGCTAGATTTGGTTTTCATTTTAGGCATTTTTTCCTAGTATTTTAATTTATTCTTACTTACTTATCTTTTTTCAAGTTTAAAATTGTAAAACTGGACGCTGACCACTTCAAACTGAATACTATTTTTTCTTCTTCGGAGCAATGAACATAATCATTCTCTTTCCTTCTAAAACTGGCATCGCTTCCACTTTACCAAATTCTTCAAGATCTGTAGCTAATCTCAACAATAAGATTTGACCTTGATCTTTATAAATAATTGATCGTCCTTTAAAGAAAACGAAAGCTTTCAATTTTGCGCCTTCTTTTAAGAATTTTTCCGCATTCTTTCTTTTAAATTCATAATCATGTTCATCTGTTTGAGGTCCAAAACGAATCTCTTTAACGACTACTTGTGTAGATTTCGCTTTCAGGACTTTGTCACGTTTTTTTTGCTCGTAAACAAATTTCTTGTAATCCATTATTTTACAAACCGGAGGTTCTGCATTAGGAGATATCTCTACTAAATCCAGTTCGAATTGATCCGCTAATCTTAAGGCTTCTGAAAGTTTAAAAACTCCTGGTTCAATATTCTCACCTACAAGCCTTACTTCTTGTACACCACGAATAAGATTATTTATTCTGTGTGCATCCTTTTTTTCTACGCGAGGTTGATAACCTCTGTTGCTTCTTATTGCTATGACTTTATAATTTAAGTTAAACTGAAAATACTTTTAATGTTTGGTTGATTTCTTCATTTACAATAGCAACAAATTCTTCTATTGTAACGGTGATATTTCCTTTTCCTTCTTGTCCATGACGACGGATAGAGATCGTACCATTTTTCTCTTCTTCCTCACCTACAATCAACATAAACGGTGTTTTTTGCATTTCGGCGTCTCTGATTTTCTTTCCTATTGTCTCGTTTCTATTATCAACCGAGGCGCGAATTTCGTGATTTTCTAGCAAATCTAAAACTTTTTTCGCATATATTTCATATTTCTCGCTCAAAGACAATATTATAGCTTGTTCAGGCATTAACCATAGCGGGAAATTTCCTGCAGTATGTTCTAATAAAATAGCGATAAATCGTTCCATCGATCCAAAAGGAGCACGGTGAATCATCACAGGTCTGTGTAATTCGTTATCCGATCCTTTATAAGTCAAATCAAAGCGTTCTGGTAAATTATAATCTACCTGAATCGTCCCGAGTTGCCATTGTCGTCCCAAAGCATCTTTTACCATGAAATCCAATTTTGGACCATAGAAAGCAGCCTCGCCATATTCAATTACTGTGTTCAAACCTTTGTCTGCAGCAGCATTAATAATTGCATTTTCTGCTTTTTCCCAATTCTCGTCAGAACCAATATATTTATCTCTATTTTCTTTATCTCTTAAAGAAATTTGAGCGGTAAAGTTTTCGAAACCTAATGAGCCAAAAACATACAATACCAAATCAATTACTTTCTTAAACTCTTCATCCAGTTGTTCCGGAGTACAAAAAATATGTGCATCATCTTGAGTAAAGCCTCTTACACGAGTTAAACCGTGTAATTCGCCACTTTGTTCGTATCGGTAAACCGTGCCAAATTCAGCATAACGCTTTGGTAAATCTTTATACGACCACGGGCGTACATTATAAATTTCACAGTGATGAGGGCAGTTCATCGGTTTCAGCAAAAACTCTTCTCCTTCGGCTGGTGTAGTGATCGGTTGAAAACTATCTGCACCATATTTCGCATAATGTCCAGAAGTTACATACAGTTCTTTTTGGCCAATATGTGGGGTAATTACTTGCTCATATCCTGCTTTTTTTTGTGCTTTTTTCAAAAACTGTTCCAATCGATCTCTCAAAGCGGCTCCCTTTGGCAACCACAAGGGTAAACCTGCACCCACTTTTTGTGAAAAAGCAAATAATTCCAATTCTTTTCCTAATTTTCTATGATCACGACGCTTTGCCTCTTCTAATAATAAAAGGTATTCTGTCAGATCTTTTTGTTTGGGAAATGAGGTTCCGTAAACACGTGTAAGTTGTTTGTTTTTTTCATCACCACGCCAGTATGCACCGGCTACACTCATGATTTTCATCGCTTTGATTATTCCAGTATTTGGAATATGTCCACCGCGACATAAATCTGTGAAAGTAGAATGATCACAAAAAGTAATTGTTCCATCTTCAAGATTGGTAATCAATTCTGTTTTGTAAATATTGTCTTTGTATAATTCTAATGCATCAGCTTTAGAAACTGGGCGTAATTTAAATTCATGTTTTCCTCTTGAAATTTCAAGAACTCTGTCTTCAATTTTCTTAAAATCAGCATCAGTGATTTTATGATCTTCAAAATCTACATCGTAATAAAACCCATTTGAAATTGCTGGTCCGAGTGTTAATTTTATTCCAGGATACATTTCCTCCAGAACTTGTGCCATGACGTGTGAAGTGGAGTGCCAGAACGCTTTTTTTCCAGCATCATCATTCCACGTGTACAATGTAAGACTGCCGTCCGTCGTCAAAGAAGTTGTTGTTTCTACAGTTGTACCATTAAAAGAAGCCGAAATTACATTTCTGGCAAATCCTTCACTAATGCTTTTAGCAACATCCATGGGAGTTACTTCTGGAGTAAATTCTCTAATTGACCCGTCGGGCAAAGTAATCTTAATCATTGTTTGATATTTTAAGAATGCAAAGATAGATCATTACAAAAACACAAACAATATATATGTAAGGTTTGTTAGTCTAAAATTAATAATCCAGCGAGTTTGTAAGAATCGGTGTCGTATTAAAAAATATTTTCGGTCAAACATGCGCAAAACATAATCTAAGATTAATTTTAAAAATCTTTCCTATTTTAATTGTAGCGCGTCAAGCAGTTCTTTTTTTAGGAAAAAAAAGTGTGTTTTTTATAAATCGATTTTCTTTAATTCTGTGTAGTTTCTATTCAATTTTTTTAATAAAATACCATAAATCAATTGATAAAATAACCATACGATACCTACTAAAACAACTACGAAAACTAACATCAAGATACAAATAAAAAATATTCTAGCTCCATCATCATTACCCGTTGCTGATTTAATTTGAATCTCATTGGAAAGTAATACTACAGAAACAAAAAATGCAATAAATAAATTGTATCCTATATAATATCGTACTGTTTTCCGTGTGTTTAAAATGCACTCCATTAGTTTTTTTGTATTTGAAGTAACTGATATTGAGCGGTAATTCTTATAGAATAAATAGATGAAATATAGCGCTACACCGTAGCTTAAATAATCTAAAGCAGTAATTAATATTGTAATTATTTCAGATTTACTCACCCGATCATCTGGAAGTAAAAAGCTTAATGAATTTAATACTATAAATTCTATGATACTAATAATAAAAATCCACTTCACTATCGAAGAAGATTTTTTATGTATCATTTTATAAATCTCGATTTCGGATACTTGCTCAAAAGAGTTTTCGCTCTTCTGCCAATCTTTTTTTAATAAATCCAGCTCTTTCATATTCCTAATGGATTTAATATTTTTTTTAATTTCCCTTTTATTCTATTCATTTTCACCCTTGCATTTACTTCGCTAATCCCCAATGTTTCTGATATTTCCTGGTAATCTTTATCTTCCAGATACATAAAAATCAACGCCTTTTCAATATCATTCAGTTGGTAAACTGCTTTGTACATTAATTTTAATTGTTCCTCCTCTTCATAGTCATATTCCACATCATTCAGGAAATGTTGTCGTCCTTCAAATTCTATAGTAACTATGGATCGTTTTGTTTTTCGATACAAAGTAATTGCTGTATTTAATGCAACTCGATACGCCCAAGTAGAAAATTTGCTGTCACCCCTGAATTTTGGAAAAGCCTTCCATAACTGAATTGTAATTTCCTGAAACAAATCCTTGTGTGCATCATCGCCATTAGTGTATAACCTACAAATTTTGTGGATTATATTCTGATTTTCCTGCAACTGCTTTACAAAAGAATGTTCTAAATTATCACTCATATATACGTTAGTAATTCAATACTGGTTTTTGTTACAAAGTAGCACTTTTTTTTCGAGGAGCACAACACTATTCATTTCATGACTAAGACTCGTCCCGCTGTACATTACAATCTTTATTTCCTGATAAAAATCAGTAAATAAAGGATTTTCATTGCCATCGGGGCTACTTCACCCGTATAGTTTTTAGAAGAGCATTTGTTAAAAAACAAAAATTTCGATACTATTTGATGAAATTCAACAGTAGAAAACATTGTATCTTTGATTCTTGACAATTTTGAAACTTTTTTATAAAAATATGAACATCCCAAATTCAACTTTACCCAGAATAGTAATAATAGGAGGAGGCTTTGCCGGGATTGCATTAGCCAAAAAATTAAAAAACAAAAAAGTTCAGGTTGTCCTTTTAGACAAACACAATTATCACACTTTCCAACCTTTATTATATCAGGTAGCTACTGGCGGACTTGAAGCGGGTTCCATAGCATACCCAATCCGAAAAGTAATTCAAGAATACGATGACGTCTATTTCAGACTCACCAATGTTCAAGAAATCGACACTAAAAACCAAAAGATAATCGCCGAAATTGGAGAATTGAGCTATGATTATCTCGTGATTGCCACAGGTTCCAAAACCAATTATTTTGGCAACAAAGAAATTGAGCGCAACAGTATGGCTATGAAAACCATACCGCAATCGCTCAATATTCGAAGTCTAATTCTTGAAAATTTTGAACAAGCGGTTTTAACCACTGATGTAGCCGAACAAAATAGTCTCATCAATTTTGTACTCGTAGGTGCTGGACCAACAGGAGTAGAGCTTTCCGGAGCTTTAGCCGAAATGAAAAAAGCCATTCTGCAAAAAGATTATCCCGATCTTGATATTGCCAAAATGGAAATCAATCTGATTCAAAGTGGCGACAGGATTCTTAATACAATGAGTGAGAAATCATCTGAAGCTGCCGAAAAGTTTCTAACTAATTTAGGAGTTAAAATCTGGAAAAACGTTCGCGTAACTAATTATGACGGACGCACGATAACCACAAATTCCGATTTGACTTTTGAAACTGCCACCGTAATTTGGACAGCAGGAGTTCAAGGCGCTCTTGTTGCGGGATTGGATGGTAAATCTTTGGTTGACAAAGTAGAACGCATTCGGGTCAATGAATTCAATCAAGTGGTGGGGTACGACAATATTTTTGCAGTAGGCGATATCGCTTCCATGGAATCCGAAAGCTATCCGCAAGGACATCCCATGATGGCACAACCTGCAATGCAGCAAGGGAAATTATTGGGTGAAAACTTATTGAAATTAATTCAAAAGCAACCTATGGAAGCTTTCGAATACAATGATAAAGGTTCTATGGCAACCATAGGAAGAAATAAAGCGGTTGTCGATTTACCTAATTACCATTTTAGTGGCGTTTTTGCTTGGTTTGTCTGGATGTTTGTGCACTTGTTTTCCCTTATTGGATTCAAAAATAAGGCCGTCGTATTCCTGAATTGGGTATACAATTACATTCGTTTTGATCGTGAAGGAAGATTAATCATTAGACCTTACAAAAAGAAAAGTTTTATGACTTTTACGAGTGATGAAGTGTAATTTTCGAACGTCTTGAAATTAAATGTTGGTAATCTTTTAGAGTTGTTTGTCATTCCACTGTAACTTTTTTACTTTCATTACCATGCGATAAAAAATCAAATTATGTCACTTAAATAACGCTCTAAATTCTCCTTATCTCTTTTTAAATATTTAAATCTGTCTCAAAAATTAGTATTAGAAGGATGTTCAATTTACTTTTAGACATTTGACTTTCAAACTTTAAGACTAAAACTCTTTTCCCTTGTAATAATTCACCATCAAATTCACAAATTTGCTGTAGCCTTCCATGCCGTCTTTTTGCTGGTTCACTTTAAGGAATTGGTCGTAAAAAGCATGAAAACCCTTATCGACAATTGTGTCGTATTGCTTCCAGAAATGCTCACTTTCTTTGTAGTTTTTCAAAATTCCGGGATGGACAGTTTTTAATAATTGTTTGTAAATCGTTTCGTCTCGGGCTTGCCAATTACCTAAACAATAGCGTAAAGCCATGCTGTAGCCCGAATACTGAATGTACAGATTATCATTTTTTACAGATGCTAAAAAGCCGATAAAGTTGCATTCACTTTCGCTGGCGTAGCCCATTTGGTGTGCCATCTCATGATTTGTAGTCATCGGGAAACTATACATTGGACCCAAATAATTAACCTGTGCTTCATTAGTAAACGGATTCAAATAGCCTCCAAAACCCATATAAGTCAACGGCAAACTAATCAGTGATTTCTTGGTGCTCAATTTGGAATAGGAAAAATAAGGATATTCCGCGGATAAGTTTTTGTATCCATTCAGACTCATTTCAAAAACCTGTTCTTGGGAGTAGGGAAATTCCACTTTCAAGCTGTCGTTTTTTGTGAGTTGGTTTTGAATAGCATTGGTTTTGGCAATTATTTTTTTGGTGAAAGCCAACAAATCCTCATCCGAATAATCTTTTTGAATTTCCATTTTTTCAAAAAGTGGTTCACGGTAATAGTTCAACGCCCAAAGAACATGAAACAAAAAGTAAAAAACTGAAACAAAACTCAAGATGCTAAATAAAGTGTTTTTCCATTCGGATTTCCATGTTTTTCGTTGGTTCCAAAACCATTTAAAAATCAATAGAGTAACAAGGAAATAAAGACAGTCACCGACAGAAAAAGGAATTTCACCCCAAATAGTTCTTGAAAACAACGAAAGTATCGGATAGAAACCATTGCTGTACCATTCTTCTATCTGTGCGGGGTAAAAGGGAATAATTTGCAAAAGCAGTATTTGAATAAATAGAAAGATGGAAAGGAAATATTTAGTTTTCAATGTTTGAAATTTGGTAATGTAAATATAATTACAATATCAATTACTACCATAGGGAATTTAAACTTTGTAACTTTGGTACTTGTAAATGTAAAACCTCAAACAAAATTAAATGAGCCAAGAAATAAGAAATCTGGAACCAAAAGCACTTTGGAATAAGTTTGCCGATTTGAATGCAGTGCCTCGTCCTTCTAAAAAAGAAGAGCGTGTGATCGCGTTCATGAAAAACTTTGGCGAAAGCCTAGGATTGGAAACTTTCGAAGATGAAATTCGCAACGTAATCATTCGAAAACCAGCTACTGCAGGAATGGAAAACCGAAAAGCAATAGTACTTCAAGGACATTTGGATATGGTGCACCAAAAAAATTCGGATACTGTTTTTGATTTTGATATACAAGGAATTGACATGTATATTGATGGGGATTGGGTTCGTGCTCGCGGAACAACTCTTGGTGCTGATAATGGTCTTGGAGTTGCGGCTATCATGGCAATTTTAGAAAGCACTGATATTCCGCATCCTGCAATAGAAGCTTTGTTTACCATTGATGAAGAAACTGGAATGACAGGAGCTTTGAATTTAAAAGGAGGTATTCTGCAAGGTCAAATTCTGCTGAATTTAGATACAGAAGAAGATGATGAAATTGACATTGGTTGTGCCGGAGGAATCGATGTGACAGCTACTGCTGAGTATGATGAAGAGGAAACTCCGGAAGGTTCTGTAGGATATACAATTACTGTGAAAGGATTGAAAGGTGGACATTCAGGAATGGATATTCACAAAGGTTTGGGTAATGCCAATAAAATCATGAATCGATTGTTATTTGATGGTTTTGATAATTTTGGTTTGCAAATTGCTGAAATAAAAGGAGGCAGTTTACGCAATGCAATTCCTCGTGAAAGTCAGGCAAAAGTAATTATTGCCGAAGTGTATGATGAAGCTTTTGTTTTTGACATGCAGCAAATTGTTAACGAAATCAAAACGGAGTTTAAAGCAACGGAACCAAATTTTGAAGTTGTTTTTGAAAAAATGGTTGCAGCTCCTACTAAAGTAATGCCAACAATTGCTCAGTTTTACTTTGTGAGATCCATGTATACTGCTCACAACGGAGTGTATAGAATGAGTGCTGATTTTGACGATTTAGTAGAAACATCAAATAACATCGCCAAAGTGGTTGTTGGAGATGGTCAACTTTCAGTACAGTGTTTAACGCGTTCTTCTGTCGAAACATCTAAATTTGATTTGGCTAATGCGTTGCGTTCCGCTTTTGAATTAATGGGCTGTGAAGTAGAATTTTCAGGTGCATATCCAGGTTGGACACCAAATTCAGAATCAGAGATTTTAGATGTTTTAGTTCCGATTTACGAAAAACAAAACGGGGAAAAACCAAAAGTGGTGGCGTGTCACGCAGGATTAGAATGTGGGATTCTAGGAACTAATTATCCGGATATGGATATGATTTCTTTTGGACCAACGATTCATGGTGCGCATTCTCCTGATGAAAGAGCGAGTATTTCTTCTTCTCAGAAATTTTGGAAATTTCTATTGGAAATTTTAGCTAATATTCCGGTGAAATAATATTCAGTGTTCAGCATTTAAAAAAAAATAGTGTTCAGTAACAAACGAAACTGAACACTATAAACTGAATGCTGAACACTAATTTTAATCTCTTTTAGGACTGTTTTTCTTGTCTCTTTTTTCTTCTTTCTTTTCTTTAGCCGTTTTTAAGGGCTCTTTCTTCGCGGTTTTCTTTGCGTCTTGACTTTTTGCCATGATATAGGAATTTAGGTTTTGTTTTTAATTGTTGATTCAGGTAAATGTATATAATATTTTTGATTTGTCTTAAATATTATTTTAAAAAATCCCCATCGATAATTACTAATGCTACACCATTAGCAGACATAGAGCGATGCGAACTAGCATCATCAGAAACTACGTAGGTCATTCCTTTAGAAAGCAGAACTTGTTCTCCCGATTTTAATTCACTAATAAAATCTCCTTCAAGACAATGAACAACATGTCCTTTTTGACACCAGTGATTTGCCAGATAATCTTTGGAATACCTTACTTTACGAATTCTAAGTCCGCCTAATTGTATTGTTTGCCAATGCGCTATTCCTGTTGTCCCGATATGTTCAGTTTTTTCTATTGAATCCCAATCAATAGTTTGGAAAGGTATATTGGACATTTATTTTACTTTTTTGATTATTTAAATTTTGAATAGAACTTGAATGTAATGACTTTAAAATAAAAGTCCCCAATTTTTTCAGAATTGAGGAATAATCTAATTTATTATAAAAGTCTAAACTTTAATTCAATAACAATTTTTATTTTTTCTTTAGAACTTTGTATTCCTCATAACAACCACTAATGGCGTCCATAATTTGTAGGTCGTTCGCCGTTTTTATAAACGATTCCGAATAGTTGCAACGTTGTAAAATCTCAGGGATTTCATTTTTATCAATACCTAAAAGTACGGCTATAGTTTCTCTGTCAAATTTTGATTCCAAAAGATTACGTACCGTATCATCTTTCTTCATTTCTTTGAGTTTTTTGAGCTCTTTTGGATTGTTACCAAAGAAATTATATAGCATATCTGCTGGATTAAAGATAGAACCAAGAACTTTTCCAAACGCATTTGGAGAATATTCGCCAGCTTCATATCCCTGAGTCAATCCGGAAATACTGTACCGATAGTTTTCTTTTATAGGAATAATTTTGGTGTCTACTTCAAGATAACCGGTCAGATTAAAAGGGCGTATTACCACTTCTTCAAGTGCGATCGCTCTTTCAGTAAGTTGTATTTTGGTGCTTTTATTTTTGATCCAGTCATTGGTGACCCTAACACGAAGAGATTGAAAACCCAGACTTGTAATGTGCAAGGTGTCGTTTAATTGAACATCTATCTCAAAAAATCCTCCTGCATCAGTTGTAGCACCTCTTACTTTGTTGATATTAATAATATTTACGCTGGATAGGGGTTGTCTGGTTGAATTACTGATGATGATACCATCAACTTTTTGTGAAGGTTCTTTAACTTGCGCAAACGCTGTTACAGATATTACTAAAAAAAAGAAAACTACAAAATATTTCATAAACTGATTTAAGACTTTAAAAGTAATAAAACAGGATTAAATATTTTGTAGTTCCAGTATAATTATAAGAAAATTAACAATACCTGTTAGTCTCTTCTTGGTCTTCTTGGTCTTGGTGAATCACCAAAGCTTTCAGATCGTCTCGGTGCTCTGTCAGATGAACCTTCAGTTCTAGGTCTGTCAGATGAAAAACCACCTTCTCTTCTTGGAGCATCACTTCTTCCGCCAAATCCACCTTCTCTAGGAGCCGAATTTCTATCGCTTCTAAATCCGCCTGAACCTTCTCTTCTTGGGGCAAAACTTCCTTCTCTTCTTGGAGCTGAACTTCTTCCGCCACCAAAACTTCCACCTGAACTTCTTCCATTATGGTCACGTCTTCCGCCACCATCGTTTTTAGAAATTTCAACATTGATTCTACGTCCTTCTAATTGCACGTTATTCAATATTTCCATTACTTTATCAGTATGTTCGGGATCTGTGTTAAAGAAAGAAAAACCTTCTTTTACATCTACTTTGAAAACGTCATCACGACCTAAGTCCAATGTTTCTTTCAAATAATCTTTTAATGACATCCAATCAAAGTTATCTCTAGAACCTATGTTCACAAAATATCTTGTTGCACCACTATTGTTATTTTCTCGTGGAGCACCGTCTCTGTCATCATGATCACGTCTTTCAGAACCTGATGCTTGATTAGAAATATCTCTAGTTTTCTTATAATAATTGATAAAACGATTGAATTCAACCGACACCATTTTCTTAATAAGTTCTTCTTTAGATAAACCCTCAAGTACACTATTGATTGCAGGAAGGTAAGTGTCAATTTCATGATCAACTTCAGTATCCTTAATCTTCGTTGCTAAGTGTAACAATTGGATTTCACAGATTTCAATTCCAGAAGGAATTGTTTTCTCTTCAAATTTTTGTTTGATGATTCTTTCAATTGAAGAAATCTTTCGCAATTCACTTTTAGTTACAATTACGATAGAAGTTCCTAATTTACCAGCACGACCAGTACGACCAGAACGGTGATTGTACGTTTCTATTTCGTCAGGTAATTGATAATTTACTACGTGAGTAATATTGTCAACATCAATTCCACGTGCAGCAACATCAGTCGCTACAAGCATCTGAATTTGTCTTCCGCGGAAAGATTTCATTACCCCATCACGTTGCGCTTGAGATAAATCTCCGTGCAAAGCAGCAGCGCTGTATCCGTCTTCAATCAATTTTTCAGCAACAGCTTGCGTATCTCTTTTGGTACGACAAAAAACTACTGAGAAAATGTCTGGATTAGAATCGGCTAAACGTTTTAAAGCTTCGTAACGGTCACGAGCATTAACAAGGTAAAATTCGTGTGAAACTGTAGCTGAACCCGAGTTTTTAGTTCCAACTGTAATTTCAATTGGATCTTTCATGAATTGTTTTCCAATACGTGCTACTTCAGCAGGCATTGTTGCAGAGAATAACCATGTATTTTTTTCGTCTGGCGTAGTCGAAAGGATGTTTACGATATCTTCATAAAAACCCATGTTCAACATTTCGTCAGCTTCGTCAAGGATACAATAGTTGATTTGAGAGATGTTTACTAAACCTCTATTAATCATGTCTTGCATTCTTCCTGGAGTTGCCACAATAATCTGCGCACCTCTCTTTATGTCTCTCGCTTGTTCTGTTATGCTAGCTCCACCGTAAACTGCTACCACATTAATACCTTTTTCGTATTTAGAGTAGTTTTTAATTTCGTTGGTAATCTGCAAACACAATTCGCGGGTTGGAGATAAAATTAATGCTTGTGTGTTTCTGTTGTTGGCATCAATTTTCTGAATAACTGGAAAACCAAAAGCTGCCGTTTTCCCTGTCCCTGTCTGAGCCAACGCAACCATATCTGTGTCTTTTTCCAATAATAGGGGAATCGCTTTCTCCTGTACTTCGGTCGGATTTTCAAATCCTAGATCTAAAATCGCCTTCAGTAACGATTCACTCAATCCTAATTGTTCAAATTTATTCATATGTATTTTTAAAATAGGGTGCAAAATTACTGTTTATAATCCATATAAACTAATGCTATTTTAAGATTTGATGATTTATTATAATTTGATTATCAGAAAGTTATATTTTTATTTACAAATTTGAGGTTTCGATTTAGGCTATTGAGTATAAAATCATGACTTTGAATTTAATATTGTGTTGTAAAAATGTTGTAATCATAACTTATTCGATTTCTTTCAAAAAATTAATTAATTGCTGAGTCGCCTTTCCTCTGTGACTTATTTTATTTTTTACGTCCAAGGATAATTGGGCAAATGTTTGAGGAAATCCTTCCGGTTGAAAAATGGGATCGTAACCAAAACCTTGATTACCAATTTTTTTTAAAGTAATCTCACCTTTTGCAATTCCTGTAAAAAGATATTGTTTGCCGTTTAAATTTAATGCGATAACAGTTTTAAATTGTGCTTTCCTTTCATTTTGAACTGCTAAGACTTCTAATAGTTTATTCATATTATCATCTGCATTGCGTTGTTCGCCAGCGTAGCGTGCGGAGAAAACGCCCGGATCGCCATTTAAAGCGTCTACTTCCAGTCCAGTATCATCAGCAAAGCAATCATACCCGAATTTTTCAGTGACATAATTTGCTTTTTGAATTGCATTCCCTTCAATAGTGTCTGCGGTTTCTGGAATGTCTTCAAAACAACCAATGCTCTCTAAACTTAAAATGGTAATAGTTTCAGGAAGCATGCTTTGTAATTCCAAGATTTTATTTTTGTTATTTGAGGCGAATACGAATTGCATTTTTTTAGTTTTAATCTTCAAATATACATTTTCTACTTATTTAAGAATTGAAATGATTGATTTTTTATTACAAATATTTATTGGCTGGATATAAAGATTTAAGCATTTTTAATATCGATTTAAATTACCATCTTAATATTTAGTTAAAGTAATATTTATCAATATTTTAAATAAAATTTTAACGTATATTTGAATGTAGTTTTGATTGGTCACTTGTATAATTCACCAGCAATAGTGATAATATTCAGATAGTCAATTGTACTGAACGGTAGAGTTGATAATGGTAAATCAAAATTAACAATTGGAGGTCTTTCACAAGGCCTCCTTTTTTTTGGAATATTTTCATCAGCAATTTTATACTCTAAAATACAGCGATAATATGTTAGTAATAGTATGCAAATCAATAAGTTAAAAACATGTTAAAGTATTAATTAAGTGTTTTTTATGTTTAAAACTGTTGTATATTTGATTGTGGTTTTGGTTTTTTGTTGAATATATCCATCTGCAAAGAGAAGAGTATTTAATAGTTAGTAGCATCGAAAGATTCAATCTGATAACAACAAACCAAAGTCCATATTTGGAGGCACTTTAAAAAGGCCTCCTTTTTTTGTGCCTATTTGTAAAACAAAAAAATGATTTTTAAAATTTTTCAATTGTTGAAAATGCATTCACTTATTTATTCGTAATGTTGGGATTTAAATAAACTGTTTAGAATTGTTGTTATTGTATTGGCAAACAGCACGTTAAATACATGTTAAAGTCTTTATCAAGGGTTTTTAATTCAAAAACTGTTGTATATTTGAATATGGTTTTGGTTTTTTGTTGAATATGTCCATCTGCAAAGAGAAGAATATTTATTAGTTAGTAGCATCGAAAGATTCAATCTGATAACAACACACCAAAGTTCATATTTGGAGGCCCTTTAAAACGGCCTCCTTTTTTTGCTCTTTCTCCAATAAATAATTTTGCAGTTTGTTAAGATCTCATTTTAAATTTTAAAAAACTATATGATAAAATTCCCTTTCAAATATGAATTATATAAATGAAATAATGCTTTTAAAATTTTAAATTATAGTTAAAATACTGACAATGAATTTATTGCAATAAAATAATTGTATCTTTGATTGTGGTTTTGATTAATTGATTAAGTTGTTACTTTTATAATGAGATTGACAACTTATAATTGACTCTATCAGTAACGGTATGAGTTAGTATTGGTAAATCAGAATCAATAATTGGAGGACTTTACGAGTCCTCCTTTTTTATTATTAACAATCATATTAGTATTGTTTCATAATCGTGAATACTAAAACTACCTGTTAATTTGAGGTTAAAGTATTGATTATTAGTACTTGTTAATTCATTAAATCTTAAATTTAAATGTGGTTTTGATTCATTACTTGAGTATATCCATCTTACAATAGGATTTGATAATTCAATAATCATCTATACTTGTAACAGTATGAGTTGATAATGGTAAATCAGAATCAACAACTGGAGGGCTATAAAGGCCCTCCTTTTAATTCAAGCGTATTTTACTTTGATTCTTGATTACACTTTTTAAATTATTTCGAAAAATATAAATCGGATAAATGAACTAATTCAGCACCGTGAACAAAAATATTGATGTCAACTCCAGCAAAGCTTTTTTTACTTGCTGCAGGAAGGATCACGTCAGCGGAGTATAAAGTGTTTTTATTAAAATTAAAAACGCGTTCTGTCTTATCTGTAACCACTAATCCTTTTATCCTCATTTAGTCTTGTGTTGCAACTCTTGTTGGACATTGGTTATTGTTTCATCCTAACGCTTAGATACATCCCAACAATAATATACATCGGCGCGCACTATTGCAAATGTCAGCGCCAATTGCTCTTGCTCTCCGTATGGAATATCCAAATATAAGTTTACCAATGGAAATGATTCGGATTTTTTCTTTAATTCTAAAACTAACTAAAGCTTTGTTGACAAAAATATGTAATGACTCAAATGGCATTCCTGCACCATCTGCAAATTTTAATGATCCAGTAATAATTCCTGCCTCGGCACCATCAACGGTAATGAAATCAGGAAAGCAGTTTTGGGTAATCATTTCGTGGCATACTAGTTCAAATTCTCGGGTATCTTCAATGCATAATTTAAAGCCAATTGGTTTGCCATTAGACAGCTGGCGTAATTTTGCTATTAAAGCAATTAAAGCTATTATATCTTCAAAAGTAGAAGGACTAGGAGAAGAAAGTATTGTTATATTTAATAAAAGACCTCTTATTTTAGCAATTTGAAATGTGTTTTTTGCTACAGGCAAAACACCATCGTGACCTGATTTTGCTCGCTTCGGTAATTTAATTAAACTCATTTTTACTTCTGGCAAATTTGCTTTTTCAGCAAAATTAATGCCATCGAGTCCACCTATATTATCTCGGCAGCCAAAACAACCAGTACCCATTTGCCAGAATACGTCGCCATGTGTTGATGGTATTGGATTAAACCACCTTTGCCGGTATTGTGATGTAATTTTTCTTTTTGGGCTCCTTGGTTCAGTTTCACTATTGCATTTTTGCTTAAAGAATCAAAACTCATTGCTGAAATGTTTAATCAGCAAGGTTAATACTGTTGTGTTCAATCAGGCGCGCCAATTGAAACCCGCAGAAGCTCTTAATTGTCTGCTGTTGGGAAAATAGAATGTTTATTTCCTTCCTACATAGACTGGTTTTAATTCATTTGTGTCCCAAACGATGTCTTCGAATCAATATTTTTAGCTCTTTGATACGTGAGCGAACATTCATTTCTTGAAAATGGTTTTCCGTTCGTGCAACGTTCTGAAAAATATCGCTGAATCGCAGGAGCTATCATTTCGAATATATCTGAAATAACCCAAAACAGCAAAATTTCTTAAAATGCAATGTTTGTATCGTGAAGCATTTGTAAAACTTACTGAGAATATACAATCAATGCAGCCATGAATAGCAATCCAATATTAAAATAATAATAAATGACAGGTTTACTCATAAGTACGAATATTACTAAAAATATAATTTTTTGACTTATTGTAAAGTTTTTTCAGCCCCGACAATAATAAGAATTTTAAATATTTTGGACTTTTAATTCTGTTATTTGACAGAAATTGCTTTATTTCACAAAACAAATGTAAAATTTAAGCGTAGTTGGAAAACTAAAGTTTCTTACGTTGCGTACATATGTTGCTTAATCATAATTTATTAAACATGAGTCAAAAAACCAATAAACAGATTTGTGCTATTTTGAAATTATTATTTTTCACCTTGTTTTTTTCAAACACCTATTCTCAATATGTCTTTAGCGGTGATACAATTCCTAAAGAAATCTCTTTGCATAATCACACCACAATTGCAGATGTAGGGAAAAGAAGTTTGGATATCAAATATGTTGTTGCCAATTATGACACCCTGAATCCCACAAAACTTATCAGTGAAAATGATGATTTAGGTTTTACTCAAAATAATTTTTGGTCAAAAACAAAAATAAAAAATCTTACAAATTCAAAATTAAATTATTATCTGGAAACGGCACGTCCCATAACAGATTTAGTAGAATTATATATTGTTGATGTAGCCTCAGGAAAAATAACTACCAAGATTAGTGGGGATAATTTGGCATATTCCGAACGTAGTTTCGATAATCGAAAAACTATTTTTAAGATTGAAATAGCACCAAAATCCAGTTTGCAATTATATATGCATTTGAAGAGTGACGGTGAGGTAATAAAAATTCCCATGATGCTTTATTCGTCGGAAAGGTTCATACAAATGATTTCAAATGAACAATTATTTTTTGGAATTTTTTACGGCATTTTGTCTATCGCAGCTATTATCTATTTTTTCTTCTTTTTTGCTTTAAATGAAAAAATATTTTTATACTACAGTTTATACGTTTTATTTGTTGGATTACTACAATTCGCGTTAGATGGTTTTTTCTACAAGTATGTCACACCAAATGCAGGATGGTTTTCAAATCATACTGTCTTATTTATGGCGATAATTGCCGTCTTTTTTTCGGGTAAATACAGTGAATTATTTTTAAAGATTAAAAAAAATAGCAAGAAAATTTATATTCTGTTTAATATCGCTTACGTATTATTGTTTTTATTATTATTATGCATCATTTTTATTCCCTCAACTTTATTATTTTCGTATGTTTTAGTTAATGTTCTTACGCTTGTGTTTTTAATTTTGATTGTTTGCTCAATAATATATTTATATTGTAAAAAAAAGTACATAGATCCTTTTTTTACAGCTGGTATTTCATTTCTGATTATCGGATTCGGTATTTTTATTTTATATAATTTCGGATTATTACCTAATAATTTTTTCAATCAAAACAGTTCAAAATTAGGGACTGGATTAGAGGTTATTTTTCTTTCACTTTCGATGGCAAATTTGATACGGAATTTGAAAAATGAAAAAAACGAGCTCAATCGCCTTGCTTTGATTCGCTCCGAAGAAATGAATGATTTAAAATCCTATTTCTTATCGAATATCAGTCATGAATTGCGAACGCCGCTGAATGCAATTATAAATTTAATTGATTCTATTTCTAGTGAAGTTCAGGATGATGTAATCAAAAAAAATTGCCAAATTATAAAGTACTCTTCTCATAGTTTATTAAGTTCTGTGAATGATATATTAGACTTTTCTAAAATCGAGAAAGGAGAATTAAAGCTTGAAAAGAACCCATTTGATCTAGTACAGGTTTTGGGAAATTTAAAGAATAATGCCATCAATAGAGCCGAAGATAAAGGATTAGTTTTTCAGTTTTCAAAGTCAGGTACTTTTCCTGATTTAGTGATCGGGGATGTTAACCGATTGGTTCAAGTTGTAAATAATGTGCTGAATAATGCCATCAAATTTACAGCGACAGGATTTGTCAAATTTCATGTTGATTGCCAATTGAAAGAGGGAAATATAGCCAGTTTGATTTTGACTGTTTCGGATTCCGGTGTTGGCATTTCAAAAGATAAAATGGAAAGTATTTTTGACTCTTTTTCTCAAAATATTATTGATAATAAACGAAAATTTGGCGGACTTGGTTTAGGACTTTATATCGTGAAAACTTTAGTCGATATGCAAAACGGAACCATCAAAATGGAAAGTAAAGTAAACGAAGGAACGACTGTCGTTATTACAATTGATTTTGCCATATCAGCACAGCAAAGAAAGCTAGAGGCTCCCGCTAAAGTTGCTTTAGATGATTTGGCAGGAAAATCCATTTTAGTGGTCGAAGATAATCCCATTAACCAGATGGTGATAAAAATGATTACAAAAAAATGGTTGGATACTAAGGTGGTTTATGCTAATAATGGTCAGGAAGCATTAGATGCATTTAAAACAAATCAATTTGATATTGTATTAATGGATCTACAAATGCCAATCATGGATGGTTATGAGGCAACAATCGCTATCAGAAATGGCGAAGCTGGAGCGCACAATAGCAATATTCCTATCATTGCAGTTACCGCCGATGTAATGGAAACCACAAAAGATCGTGTAAAGGAAATAGGAATGAATGATTATTTGTCGAAACCACTAAAGAAAGAAACTTTATATGAGGCAGTTAAAAAATTAGTTTAACTGAAACGCAGTCTTACATAAACGTGTTTGATTCCTTTTTTATCAGAGTCTCTTTCGTCGATTTCGAGTATGTCAGTCAATGATTTTAGCATGGGAGTTAATTTTGAAAAGCCATAATTTCTTGGGTCAAATTCCGGTTTTTTCTTTACAATTAGGTTTCCCACATCACCTAGAAACGCCCAACCGCTATCGTCAGCAATATCTTCTATGGTTGACTCTATTAATTCTATGGTATGCAAATCGACTTTATTTAAGCTTTTTGGCGTAGCTTTTTTAGTATCGGTTGCGGTTCTTTTTGGTAATTTCTTTTTAATGGCGCCATCCAAAACTTCGATATAAATGAACCGGTCACAGGCTACAATGAATGAGTTTGGCGTTTTTTGTTCGCCAATTCCAATGACTTTCATTCCGGATTCTCTCAATCGGATGGCTAAACGTGTAAAATCAGAATCACTGGATACGATACAAAAACCATCCACTTTATCGGAATACAATAAATCCATAGCATCAATAATCATCGCTGAATCCGAAGAGTTTTTTCCAACCGTATAACTGTATTGTTGAATAGGAGTAATGGCATGTTCCAATAATACACTTTTCCAGCCACCTGCATTTGGTTTAGTCCAATCGGCATAAATACGTTTGGTGGTGGGTGTTCCAAATTTAGCAATTTCTTCCATCATTCCTTTTACATTGCTGTACGGAACATTGTCAGCATCAATGAGAACGGCTAATTTTAATTCTTTTGTATCTTGTGACATTTTATTAAAAGTATTGATTTTCGTACTTAAAGGTACAGATTATTCTTTTGAATTGTGTTTATTTTATTTTTTGGAAGCCAAATCTTTAATTGAAACGTCATTGATGCGAACATCCTTCAGTACCGCTTCTCCATTTTTTACTGCCACTAAAGCGTAAGTTTCGTTTTTCTTTTTGATAGAGAATTCCTGATAGATTTTCTCCGCTTTTTGCGCAATATCTTCATTCATATAAAACCGATTGAAAGGAAAATCAATTAGTATTTTGGAGTTAATATAACCCAGACTAATTTTCAATTTAATATAGGATTCGTTATTTTTTGGTTTGATTTTAGAAATAGAACTGATTTTGGCAAACCCATTTTTGTCGGTAGTGAGTGTTGCAAAAACAGTTTCACCGCTGTGCCATTTAATGTTTTTTTGTACAGTGATTTCTCTTTCTTTAAAGAATAATGTAATGTATTTTCCTCTAAAAGGATCGTACGGATCTATTGGAATAGTTTGGAATCTAAATTCTTTTCCACTTTTTATAATATCTTCCTGATTGTATATCATTTGGAATGGAACGTATAATTGCGCCATAACAATCAAGATGAAAATTAGGAATATAATTTTCTTATTTTTCATTTTTGTTTCTTTTTTTAAGGATGAAATAATTAGTCAAAAAGAATCCTAAACCAATTGTCATAAATAGAATCCCTCGAAGGACGAAACTTAAATCAGTATCGAAAAAACGACACATAATAAGAACAGTAATAAGGAGTAATCCAAAATTCAATAGTCCCATATGATTTCGTTTTAAGCCTCGTTTAACTTCAAATATACCAATGAATAATACGAGTGCATTTGCTGCTAATGAAAACTCGTAACCGGTAATGAGAAGAAGTATGTTCATCAAAAATGAAAGTTCAAAAAGAGAGACTTCCTTAAAATTTGTTGTACTGTTTTTCTTGTAAAAGAAAAACGCTGCGAGTACTGTGAGTACAAAAGCAGTTATGAATTCTATTGATAGCAATGTTTCTGATATTGAATCCGTTTTGTAAAAAGATTTATTCCAAAACCACTTAAAACTATATAACAGCAATAAATAGAGTATCCCTAATTTTCCAACAATCATAAAGCTGTTGTTTTTTAATTTTTGCTGGTCAAAGAATGGCGTTTTACCAATGAAATAAAAAATTGTGAATAAACTCATGTAGCTCAAATACAGTAAATTTCCATTTTTATGGGCAATCGTACCGAGGCAAATTACAATTGATAAGGAAATAAACCAGTTGTGAAAAAGTGTAAAGTTGCTTAGAGCTTTGGTTTTCAACAGCTGATAATAATAGGGAGCAATTCCTAAAAGTAACAACCAGTATAAAAAGGAATGCGTACTTGGATAGGTAAAATAATTAGCATTACAGCCATAATACGTAATCCCAGCTGTATATAAAAGAGAAACTATCGCCGATTGCAGCAGATAAACCAGCGGCAAACTTAATAGCATCCAAGCAATAATGAAGGAATTAATATCTCCGGGAATATTATAAACCTGAGCTACTAATGAAATGCTAGCGCCGATGGCAAAGAATACAAAAACGGATGCTGTTTCTCTCCAAACCGTACTTGCGGATTTTTTTAAAAGAGAATAGCCGCAAAAAATCTGGCCAATCAGAAGCGGGAGAAAAGATAGTATTACTCTGGTAAGTCGAGAAAGAGTATCCCAGTTATGTGCGAAAACAAGAATAATTCCAAGTCCAACAAGTACGGCTCCCAAAATCCCAAAAACGGAAAAGAGTCTGTTGTAGTTTTCTTTTTTTTTTTGGTGGAAGTAATCGCGTATTCTCTGGGCTGTTTCTGCACTAACTACCTTGGCATTTAGTAGTTCATGTAGTTCATTTGTTATTTTGTCAGACATAAACTATGTTTTATATAATTCAAATATACAAAGTTTACCATTAGAATCGTTTTTTTAGCCCTGACCGCAACGGCATCCTTTTGCATTGTCATTGCGAGGAACGCAGCAATCTTCCTGACAGTGCAAAAGATACAGTGTAGAGCAGGAATTAGCTCCAGATAATCATAAAGTTAAAGCTTGAAAAATAAATTTACTTTCAAGTCCTTTATAAAGTTTAAATAATTATTTTTGCCACTTCTCAAAATTAAAATTATTACTTGATATATTATGGTAAAAGATTTATTCGAAAGGATTCAAAACAATAAAGGACCATTAGGAAAATGGGCTTCACAAGCAGAAGGTTATTTTGTTTTTCCTAAATTAGAAGGTGAGTTGGGTCCAAGAATGCAGTTTGGTGGAAAAGATATTTTGAATTGGAGTTTGAATGACTATTTAGGTCTTGCTAATCATCCCGAAGTGCGTCAGGCAGATACGGAAGCAGCAGCACAGTATGGCGCCGCTTACCCAATGGGAGCGCGTATGATGAGTGGTCACACTAAATATCATGAGCAATTAGAGAATGAATTGGCAGCTTTTGTAATGAAAGAATCGGCATATTTGTTGAATTTTGGATATCAGGGAATTATGTCAACAATTGACGCTTTGGTTACAAAAAATGATGTAATTGTGTATGATGTTGATGCTCATGCTTGTATTATTGATGGCGTTCGTTTGCATATGGGGAAACGTTTTACATACCGTCACAATGATCTTGCAAGCATGGAAAAAAACTTGGAGCGTGCGACAAAATTAGCGGAAGTTACAGGAGGAGGAATTCTTTTTATTACCGAAGGTGTTTTTGGAATGCGTGGACAACAAGGAAAATTGAAGGAAATTGTTGCCATGAAAGAAAGATATAATTTTCGTTTGCTGGTTGATGATGCACATGGTTTTGGAACACTTGGAAAAACAGGTGCCGGAGCAGGAGAAGAGCAAGGTTGTCAGGACGGAATTGATATTTATTTCTCAACTTTTGCGAAATCGATGGCAAATATTGGTGCTTTTATAGCCGCAGACAAAGACATAATTGATTATTTAAAATACAATTTGCGTTCTCAAATGTTTGCTAAAGCATTGCCAATGATACAAACAATTGGTTCTTTAAAACGATTAGAACTGTTGCGTAATCACCCGGAATTAAAAGATAAATTGTGGGAAAATGTAAATGCGTTGCAAAACGGATTGAGAGAGCGTAATTTTAATATAGGTGACACCAATACCTGCGTAACTCCAGTATATCTTGAAGGAAGTGTACCGGAAGCAATGATTATGGTAAACGATTTACGAGAAAACTACGGCATTTTCTTATCGATTGTAATTTATCCTGTGATTCCAAAAGGGATTATCTTGTTGCGAATGATTCCTACAACGTCTCATACTTTATCAGATGTTGATGAAACACTAACTGCTTTTGAAGCGATTCGTGAGAAACTAGAAAATGGGACATACAAAGAAATTGCAAGTAGAACTACAGTCGATTTAGATGCATAATTAAGTAATTAAGTTTTTACATATAAATCCATCATTTTTCGGAATGATGGATTTTTTTGTATTTTATTGTGTCAGGAATTAGTATATTTATTAAACTAAATTGAAAATATATGAAAAAAGTAATATTATTGGGTGTCGTTTTTATTAGTGTTTTTGTTTCTTGTAAAAAAGGAATGAAAACGGAAGAATCTCCTGCTGTTTTAGAAAAAATTGTTGTTGAAGAACCTGAATCTAAAGAGTGTTATCGAGCAATTCTTAAAAAAGACACTGTTTCATTGACTTTAAATGTAAAAAACGGTCAGCTTGCTTCGGGAAATTTAAGCTATAATTTTTTTGAAAAAGATAAAAATGCAGGAACACTTGTAGGAGAATTTAAAGGAGACACGCTTTATGCGGATTATACTTTCATGTCCGAAGGTATTTCGTCAGTTCGCAAAGTTGCTTTCTTAAAAAAAGACGATTCTTATGTCGAAGGTTTTGGAGACGTGATTGATGACAATAAAGGGAAAGTAACTTTTAAAGATAAAAAACAATTACAATTTGATGGAAATGTTCTGTTGTCAAAAGTGGATTGTAAAATGTGATTTTATTAAAAACATGTATTATTTAAAACTAAAAAATCCATCAGCATGACGTTGATGGATTTTTAGTTTTATTATAAAATGGAATTCACTTACAACTCTTTTCTATAAGTACACCTGCGTTTGTGAATTTGAGGATCAAAATGTTTCCACAAATTGATGCTTGCGGCGTTATCAACTAATTCAGGAGTTCTGAAACAATTGACAATACCTTTTTCTTTGAAAGTTTCGTAGTATTCTTTGAATATAATGGCCGTGACCGCTTTGTTTTGGTATTCAGGCAACACACCAATAAGGTAGAAAATGACGTCCTTACTTCGTTTTTTTGCTTTGAGCAAATGAAGAAATCCAAATGGGAATAATTTCCCTTTTGCTTTTTGTATCGCCTCAGAAAAAGAGGGCATTACAATACTGAAAGCAACGATATTATGGTTTTTGTCTTCCACGAATTTGATAAATTCAGGATTGATGAAACTTATGTATTTTTTCTTGAAATATTCTTTTTCTGTATCTGAAATAGCTACAAACGAAGATAACGAAGCATAAGACTTATTGAATAAATCAAACATTTTATCCACGTGCGGCATTACTTCTTTGGTCGTTTTAAAATTAAGCGGACTTAATTGATACCTTCTTTTGACCAAATCATTTGCTTTTTCAAAAAATTCAGGCTTTACGTTTACAAAAGGAAATTTACTTTCAATATATTCTTTCTCTTTTACGTATCCCAATTGTTCGAAATGAGTGGCATAATATGGATTATTGTACCAAGTAATCATCGTTCCTATTTCATCAAAACCTTCGGTAAGTACGCCCACTTTATCCAGATTTGAAAAACCCATAGGTCCTTCAACATATTCTAAATTGTTTTGTCGACCTAATTCATATACTTTTTCTAAAAGTGCTTCAGTCACCTTTACATCATCAATCACGTCAAACCATCCAAAACGAACTTTCATTTTTTGTTGGTCTTTTACCTCGCTCCAATTGATGATTGCGGCAATTCGGCCTACAGTTTTGTTATTTCTTTTGGCAATATAAAAATATGCTTCAGCAGTTTCAAAAGCAGGATTTTTAGTTTTATCAAATCCTTCCAGTTCCTCACCAATTAATGGCGGAACCCAATTCTTATTGTTTTTATATAAAGAAAAAGGGAATTTTACAAATTCAGTTAATTCACTTTTAGTTTTTGCTTCTTGTATTGTAATCATTCTGTTTTTTAAATTCTGTGATTATCCTTTTTTTGTCTTTTTTGCTCTTTTTTCCGCTTTCTTTCCTGAGTCCCCTGAGTCATTGTTTATGCGCACTTCCTGATAATTGGCGTCATAACGCCAGGAAAAACCAATTCCGCCATAGAGGGCAGATGGAGTGTCTTTCAGACTTGTAGCAATCGAAGCGTCAATTTGCATGTCTTTATTTAATAAATAAGCGGCGCCTCCGCGAACAATGGCATCGCTATAAAAATCACTTTTAAATCCTTGGTTTTCCAAAAATCCGGACCATTTATCATTAAATCCTCGGGTTAAAGTCAATACATAACCATAACTAGGAAAATCAGTTGTTACATAATCAGCTATTATATTGGTTACAAAAACCCATCTACCGTCACCCAGATGGTTTTGGGTTATCAGTATTATCTTTGGGGAAATGCTGGATTCTGAAGAAAAAGAATACGGATTGTCCGCCATAGTGAAATTTGCTCCTGCAAAAACAGAAACGGCAGGTACCAGTTGACGCCAATTAAAAGCTCTGTTGGCTTTCCAGCTATAAATATTCACCTTTTTCTCGTAATTTTTGAAAGGATCGTAAATTAAATATTTGGCTCCCAAAACAGTTTGTTTGAAGTCGGCTCTTTTCGAGCTATTGAACAAGGTGGTATATTTCTCGTTCTGGTATTGTATGTCAGCTATCAATTCAAGTTTTTCCATGAACATTCCCCATCGTAAGGTGGCATCAACACCAAAACCATTGGCATCATAATTCAACAAACTATGGTTTTGTTTGATTCCGTAAACGCCTGTTTCTATTTGGATTACTGATTTTCCAACTGCAAAAGCCGACATGGTTTCGCCTGGTCTGTTAGAATTTATTTGATCCGTATGCTGACTGTAATGAATACTTGGAAACATTGCAATAGCTGCGATAAGTATGATTTTGATTTTGGACATATTATTTTTTTTGAGTTAAAAAGTAATAACGCTTTTCAAATGTACTATATTTTATTATTTATTTAAGAATGATATTTTTATTTTGTCCCGAACTTTCGAGATGAATTTATTAATTTTGGAAAAAATTACACTTCTATGCAAACAGCTTCATTTACGGGTTTTATAAAAGCACTATTTTACATGATTGCTTTCTACTATATTTTCAGATTTTTAGCAAAATTATTTTTGCCTTTAATAGTTAAAAAAGTAGTTCAAAAAGCGGGCGAAAGTATGCAGAAACAACAAAAGCATGAGGAAGACAGCACGTGGAAAAAAACACAAAGTAAGGATGATGTAACATACAATTCAGTAAACACTAAAAATCCCCGCGAAACCAAAAAAGTGGGAGACTATGTTGATTACGAAGAAATAGATTAAATTTGTCATTATTAACAAGCTTTTTACTCTAATCCAAACTTTTTTAAATTGAAAATAATAAATAGGTTCTATCCACACGCCCTTGCCATACTTGGTTTTGTACTTGTTTCTACACTCTATTTTTATCCTGTATTACAAGGAAAACAAATTTTCCAGTCTGATATTGTACAGTATACCGGAATGGCCAAAGAGCAAAATGACTTTAGAGGCACGGATCATGTAGAACCTTATTGGACTAATTCAGCTTTCGGCGGAATGCCAACGTATCAATTAGGAGCAAAATACCCACACGATTACATTGGCGCTATTGATGATGCATTGCGTTTTTTACCGCGACCTGCGGATTATTTATTTTTATATTTTTTAGGATTTTACGGTTTGATGCTGGTGTTAAAAGTCGATCCTTTGAAAGCCTTTTTTGGAGCATTAGCTTTTGGTTTATCTACCTATTTGATCATTATTTTGGGCGTTGGCCATAATGCCAAAGCGCATGCGATTGCTTACATGCCACTTGTTATTGCCGGGTTTATTCTGGTCTTTCAAAAAAAATATATTCTGGGAGGTTTGATTACGCTTTTTGCAACAGCGTTAGAAATCAATGCGAATCACTTCCAAATGACCTATTACTTATTGATTTTCTTATTAATTCTTTCTGCTTATTTTATCTATCAGCTAGTAAAAGAAAAGGAATATAAATCAATGTTGTATTCTTTCGGGACATTGGCGGTAGCCGGAATTTTTGCTCTTGGTGCGAATGCGACTAATTTATTGGCAACAGCTGAATATGCGGATTTCAGTACGCGTGGAAAAAGCGAATTAAGTTTTAATCCTGATGGTTCAAAAAATACAAACAGCAGTGCGCTGACGCATGATTACATTACGGAATACAGTTATGGAATTACTGAAAGTTTTAATTTGATTGCACCGCGACTTTTTGGTGGGTCAAATAATGAGGCCGTTGGGAAAGATAGTAATATGTATGAATTCATGATTGGTCAAGGCGTGCCGGAAGATCAGGCAACTGATTTTGTTTCTGGAATGCCAACGTATTGGGGCGATCAGCCTATTGTAGCGGCTCCTGCCTATATAGGTGTGGTGGTTTTCTTTTTAGCAATAATGGCTTTGTTCATAGATAAACGTAAAATAAAGTATGTATTCCTATGCGGTTCAATAATAGCGTTAGTGCTTTCATGGGGAAAAAATTTCCCAGTATTGACGGACTTTTTCATTGATTATGTTCCGATGTACAATAAATTCAGAGCAGTTTCCTCCATACAAGTTATTCTTGAGTTGTGTTTCCCTGTTTTGGCGATTATGGGGTTGCAGTCTTTCTTTCAATTGGATAAAAAATTACAGTGGAAGGCTTTATATGAAACTGGAATTTTAAGCCTCGGAATTATTGTAATATTGTTTTTGAGCAAAAGTATGTTCAGTTTTTCTGGCGGAAATGATGCTTATTTTCAACAAACCTACGGTCCGGATTTTGTAAATGCATTGAAACAGGACAGGATGAGTTTGTATAGCGCTGATTTATTGCGCTCTGCTTTCTTTATCTTACTAACTACGGGAGTTTTTTGGTTATCGATTAAAGATAGATTTGCCCAAAATACGGCTATTATAATCGTGGGATTATTGATGGTCTCCGATTTGTTTTTCGTGGATAAAAATTATGTTTCGGGAAAAGATTTCGTTAACGGAAGAGAAGTAGAAGTTCCTTTTCAAGAATCTCCTTCGGATGTTGAGATTCTTAAAGATACCACACATTATAGAGTTTTCGAAGTCTCTGGGAATTTATCCAGTGCCAGAGCTTCCTATTTTCATAAATCAATTGGAGGTTATAGTGCAGTAAAACCGCGAAGGATACAGCAGTTATTTGACTACCAAATTGCTAACAACAACATGGAAGTATTGAATATGCTCGATGTAAAATATGTAATTCAAACTGATAAAGAAGGCAAAGAATTTCCAACTTCAAATCCTAATGCTAATGGAAATGCATGGTTTGTAAGTCAAGTAAAATTAGTGAGTTCTGCTGATGAAGAGATGAAAGCGTTAGATAGTTTAGATTCTAAGAATGTGGCAGTCGTAAATAGTAAAGATTTTGAATTAAAAAAGACGGCTTTTGCCAATGACAGCGCAGCGACTGTAACTTTAGAAAACTACAAACCCAATTATTTGAAGTACAAATCTGAAAACGCAAATGAAGGTTTAGCCGTTTTCTCCGAAATGTATTATGGAAAAGGTTGGAATGCGTATATTGACGGTAGAAAATCAGATCATATTAGAGTTGATTACGTTTTAAGGGGATTGCAAATTCCAGCTGGAAAACACTCGATAGAATTCAAGTTTGAGCCACAAGTCGTTAAAACCGGAAGTACAATAACGTTGATTAGTTCCATAGGGATACTATTGCTTTTGATTGGGGGAATTTATTTTGAAAGGAAGAAAAAGGCGTTAGCTGTCTGATATTTATTTGTAAATTTGATCTAATAAATTTCGAATACATTCTAAATTTTTAAAGCAATGGGTAAAGTCAAATTAAATCACGCACCTCCGTCAGTTATGGAGGCAAGATATATTGAAGAAACAAGACAATTGACTTATCAACAACGTTTTGAAAAACTGATGGCAATAATCGAACTTTCTTGCGTATTAAAATCGGCAAAAAAATATTCAAAATCAAAATAATTTGAAACGAATATGCATAAACAAATAATAGATGTTTGGAAGTATTTGTCAGAAAACAAAGTAAACTATCTAACCATCGGTGGATTTGCTGTAAACATTTATGGCTACGGAAGAAATACAGGAGATATTGATATTTTCATTGAAGATACGATTGCTAATCGTGAAAATTTGAGAAATGCTATTAAACAAATGGGATTAGGTGATTTTGAAAGTATTAAAACGATGCAATTCATTCCGGGTTGGACAGATTTCACTTTAAATATTAATTTTAGATTGGATATTATGACTTCCGTTAAAGGTCTAGAAAATAAGCCTTTCGTAGTACTTTTAGAAAAAGCAAATATCATAGATATAGATGGAATTCCGGTTTTTTTTATTGATTACGATAATCTGATTATTGCCAAAAAAGCAGCCAACAGACTGAAAGACCAGCTCGATATTGAAGAGTTGGAGAAACTAAATAATAAAAATATTTGTTAAAAGTATGAAAGAATTATTCGGTTTAAAATCGTTTCAACAAATATTGTTTTTGCTCTTTTTTTTAGGTTTAACTATTGGAGTATTGTTTGGAATTTACCTATTTAGTCCTGACAAATTTAAATATTTTTCAATAATCCCATCTTTACCTGCTTTTTACATTATTTCAAAAGGACTATATAAAAACAGTAATTTGTTTTTTATGGATTTAAAATCAATTACTATAAAATCCTAACTTTGGAACCCAAGAAAATTTTAATAATTTCCTATTATTGGCCTCCTGCTGGAGGACCAGGAGTGCAACGTTGGCTTAAGTTTGTCAAGTATTTGCCAGATTTTGGCATTCAGCCGATTGTTTATATTCCGCAGAATCCAACATATCCTATTGTTGATCAAAACTTGGTAAAAGAAGTCTCGGAGAAAGCAATTATTCTGAAACAGAAGATTTTTGAACCGTACCAACTGGCGTCTTTTCTTTCAAAAAATAAAACAAAAAAAATCAGTTCAGGAATTATTCCAAATCAGAAAAAGCAATCTTTTCTGGATAAAACCTTTCTTTGGATTCGTGGAAATTTTTTTATTCCTGATGCGCGTGTTTTTTGGGTAAAACCATCGGTTGCTTTTTTGGAGAAATACATCGTTGACAATAATATTGATACAATTGTTACTTCGGGACCGCCACACAGTCTGCATCTTATTGGATTGGAATTAAAACAAAAATTAAATCTGAGATGGTTTGCTGATTTCCGTGATCCATGGACGACAATTGGCTATCACAAATCATTGCGATTGTCGAGTTTTGCTGCCAAAAAACACAAAGCTTTAGAACATCAGGTTTTAAATTCAGCCGATACCATTATTGTAACGAGCAAAACCACCAAAACCGAATTCCAGGAGATTACCACTAAACCTATTGCGGTAATAACGAATGGCTATGATAAGGAAGAAGTTGAAAAACAAACGCTGGATTCTAAATTTAGTTTAGCACACATCGGTTCTTTTTTGTCGGAAAGAAATCCTCTGATTTTATGGGAAAGTTTGGTTGAATTAATTCATGAGATTCCAGATTTCAAATCGCATTTCGAAATAAAACTAATCGGAGCGGTTAGTCAGGAAGTTTTAGAAACGTTAAATCAATTCGGGCTAAATACGTATTTGAATAATTTGGGTTATGTTTCCCATTCGGAAGCGATTGCGCACCAACGAAAGTCGCAGGTTTTGTTGCTTGTCGAAATTAATTCGGAAGATACTAAAAGCATTATTCCGGGAAAATTATTCGAGTACATGGTTTCAAACCGGCCTATTGTTGCCATAGGTCCCAAAGATTCAGATTTTGCTGAGATTATTACGAATACCAACACAGGTGTATTTTTTGATTATTCTGAGAAAGTGAAACTTAAAAGTGTAATTTTGGACTTTTATAATCAGTTTTTGAAAGGCAAATTACAATCAAATGGAGTTGGTTTACAAAATTATTCCAGAAGAAACCTAACGAAAGAATTGGTTGAATTGCTTAACAAAATGTAAATTAGAAAGTGAGGTCTCTCAATACTTCGCAATGATAAAATAATGGGAATAGTATTAAATCAGTCTTTAAAGAATACAATAATTACCTATTTGGGTTTTGGAATTGGTGCCATAAATACGCTGTATTTGTATCCTGTTTTTTTAGGAGATACTTATTATGCTGTAACAGGTTACATTCTTTCTTGTGCAAATGTAATCATGCCTTTATTTGCAATAGGGATGCAAAATACGTTAGTGAAATTTTATTCGCAATATGAGTCAGAAGAGGAAAAATCCAGATTTTTATCTTTCACCGTGTTGTTTCCTTTAGTTTTGTCTATTCCTTTAATATTGTTAGGATTACTTTTTTTTGATGATATTTTATTCTTTGTAACAAAGAAAAACCCGGTAGTTAAGGATTTCATTTGGCTTATTCCATTTGTAGGATTATGTATGGCTTATTTCGAAATTTTTTATGCTTGGGCCAAAGTTCACATGCATTCGGTTTTTGGTAATTTTGTTAAAGAGGTAGGATTGAGATTGTTTTCATTATTTGCGTTGATTGGCGTTTATTACAGATTGATAACAGTTGTGGAGTTCGTTTACGTGACTGCAGGAATTTACTTTTTGGCATTAATTATTACAATGGGTTATGCTTATTACATTAAAAAGCCTGATTTCCAATTTGCAATACCTTCTAATGTAAAAAATATAATGGAGTATACTTTTTATATTATTTTATCAGGTAGTGTAGCTAATTTGCTGTTGGATGGGGATAAAATTATGCTTAACCAATACATGATTATTGAGAATATAGCGTATTACTCCGTTGCTACTTATATTGCTTTGGTTATTTCTGTTCCAAGTCGCGCGATGCACCAAATTGTCTATCCCATTACAGCACGACTGATGCACGATAACAAATTTGAGGAATTAAATGTTTTGTATAAAAAGACATCCATTAATTTACAAGTCGTGGGTGGATTTGTAATGTTGGGTATATTTGTTAATATCAATCAGTTATATGAAATGGTTCCTAAAGAGTATAGCGGTGGTATTTTAGTTGTATTTATGATTGGATTATCTAAATATTTTGATTTAATATTAGGGAATAATAATGCGATAATTTTTAATACAAAATATTACAGAGCTGTGTTGTTCCTCGGTGTTTTTTTAGTTGCTTTAGCTATTGGGTTGAACGCGATTTTTATTCCTTTGTACGGGATTATGGGATCTGCGTTCGCAACATTATTATCAATAACTTTATATAGCATAGCCAAGTTGCTTTTTGTGGTGAAACGTTTGCATTTGTATCCATTTACAAAGCAAACATTGTATTCTCTGGGAATCACATTGCTATTGTTTCTTTTGTTTTATTTTTGGGAATTTCCTTTTGACCCTAAAATAGCAATAATATTAAAATCAGTTTTATTAACTATTTCTTACATTTACATTAATTATAAATTTGTTATTTCGGTCGAAATTAATCAAGCTATCGATGTTGTTTTGAAAAAGCTAAGATAAATTAGGAGCGTTTCTGTTGGATAATAAAAAAAAATAACTGTTTCATTTCCTATTACTTATCGAAAGTTACTTTAGCTTTTTTAACAAAAAGAAATCAAATATCACTAAAAGTGGGTATTGTGGAATTTTAAATTTACTATTATTTTTGCAAAGTCAGTTTTATTAAAGACAGCAAAAAAGTATTTAAATTTCAATGATAAGCATGAGTAGTAATAAAAGTACAAGCGATGATAATTTAATCAAATTTTTATCTATTATAGCCGATAAAACCAATGATGGGTTTGTAGTATTAGAGCGAAACGATAAGTTACCTTTTGTCGTTTTATTGAAAAAGAAAAAAAAGGTTGATCATGTTTTTAATTTTTGCATCTTTTGCGCTACTCTTGGACTTTGGTCTATAGCTTGGATTTACATTTCGCAAGTTTCATCAAAAGCTAAAAAGATTTTAATAGCAATTGATGAAGACGGAAATCCTTTTGAAGAAAAATGTTACATGGGATAATATTTATAATTTATCTTTCAAATATTTTCCCGTAACAGATTCTTTTATTTTTACAACTTGTTCCGGAGTTCCTACTGCAAGTAATTTGCCACCATTTTCCCCGCCCTCGGGACCTAAATCTATGATCCAGTCCGCGCACTTTATTAAATCAAGGTTGTGTTCGATAACAATAATCGAATGCCCTTTATCAATTAATGCATCGAAGGAAGCTATTAGTTTCTTGATGTCATGAAAGTGCAATCCAGTTGTAGGTTCGTCAAAAACAAATAAAGCTTTATCTTTTGTAGCTCCTTTTACCAGGAATGAAGCAAGCTTTATTCGCTGTGCTTCTCCTCCGGAAAGAGTAGAAGACGATTGTCCTAATTGCACATAACCCAAGCCCACATCTTGCAAAGGCTGCAATTTTTGAGTGATTTTAGTCTGTTTATTTGCTATAAAAAAGGCAATAGCATCATCGATTGTCATCGTTAGTATATCGTGAATGTTTTTACCTTCAAAAGCGACTTCGAGAATTTCTTTCTTAAATCGTTTTCCGTTACAGGTTTCACACGGTAATTGTACATCAGCCATAAAAACCATTTCTACGTTTATAGAACCTTCTCCTTTGCAGGTTTCGCATCTTCCGCCATCAACATTAAAAGAAAAATGTTTGGCCTGATACCCTCTTATTTTTGATAGTTTTTCTTTGGCATACAATTCCCGAATGTCATCATACGCCTTAATGTAAGTCACAGGATTTGAACGGGAACTTCTTCCTATTGGGTTTTGATCAACGTATTCAATGTGTTTAATTTGCGAAAATGAACCTTTCATTTCTGTAAACTGTCCTGCTTTTTCACCTACGTTTTCCAATTTTTTTTGCATGGCCGGAAAAAGGATCTTCTTAACAAGAGTACTTTTTCCACTTCCAGAAACTCCTGTAATTACCGTCAATACATCCAGCGGAAAAGTAACATCAATATTTTGTAAATTATTTTCTCGTGCTCCTTTTATGTCGATAAAATTCTTAAATAATCTTCTTTTTTTAGGGACGGTAATTTCCAAATCACCATTTAGATATTTCGCTGTAAGTGAAGTCGATTTTAATATTTCGTCGTAGGTTCCCTGAGCGACTAAATTCCCGCCTAAAGTTCCGGCCTCCGGACCAATATCTATAATCATGTCAGCAGCTTTCATGATGTCTTCATCGTGTTCTACTACGATAACCGTATTTCCTAAATCCCGTAAGGAAAGTAATACTTTTATCAAGCGTTCTGTATCTTTTGGGTGTAACCCAATACTTGGCTCATCTAAAATATACATGGAACCAACTAAACTGCTTCCAAGCGAAGTTGCTAAATTAATACGTTGCGATTCTCCTCCGGAAAGTGTGGCTGAATTCCTGTTTAATGTCAGATAATCCAATCCTACTTCAGTTAGAAAAGACAAACGGTTGTTGATTTCCACCATTAGTCGTTTTGCAATTTGTTTTTCATAAACATCTAAATCAATGTTTTTAAAAAAAGTAACCAAATGTTTTATCGGTAAATCAACTAAATCAGAAACTGTTTTTTCATTAATTTTCACGTAGGAAGCTTCAATTCTTAAGCGTTTTCCTTTGCAGGAATGACATTTAGTTTTTCCTCTGTAACGCGAAAGCATCACTCTGTTTTGGATTTTATAATTCTTTTCTTCCAATTCTTTAAAGAAATCATTTAACCCCTGAAAATAGGTATTTCCATTCCAGATTAATTCTTTTTGGCCTTCAGATAATTGGTAATATGGTTTGTGTATTGGAAAGTCAAATTTGTACGCCTTATTTACCAGTTCGTCACGAAACCAACTCATGCTTTCTCCTCGCCAAGGGAAAATAGCATTTTCAAAAACGGATAATGTCGTATTTGGTATAACTAATTCGGCATCAATACCGATAATATTTCCATAACCTTCACAAACGGGACATGCTCCGTATGGATTATTAAAACTAAATAAATGAACGTTTGGTTCCAGAAATGTAATGCCGTCTAATTCAAAATTATTAGAGTAGGAATACTTTTTATCAGAGTTTAATTCTTGTAAATGGCAAATTCCTTTTCCTTCAAAAAAAGCAGTTTGAACCGCATCAGCAAGACGATTGTAAAACTCTTCTTCTGCGGAAGTGTCGTGATTAACCACTATTCGGTCGACGATTAAAAAGATTTCTTTTTTATCTAATGAGTCTGGTAAATCGTTTAAACGAATCATTTCATTATTTACCAATATTCGGGCAAATCCTTGTTGCAAAAGGACTTTTAGTTTGTCTTCCAATTTTCGTCCCTCTTCCAAATGAATAGGCGCGAGCAGTAACCATTTGCTATCCAATTCAAAATTTTTCACATCGGAAACGACATCAGTGACGGTATTTTTTTTGACTTCACGACCGGAAATTGGGGAATAAGTTCGTCCTATTCTGGCAAAAAGTAATTTTACGTAATCATATATTTCTGTTGAGGTTCCTACCGTTGACCGCGCGTTTGTCGTATTCACTTTTTGTTCGATAGCAATCGCAGGAGCAATTCCCTTAATATATTCTACTTTTGGTTTGTCCAATCGTCCAAGAAATTGTCTCGCATACGAAGATAAACTTTCTACATAACGGCGCTGTCCTTCGGCATATAAAGTATCGAAGGCCAAACTTGATTTTCCTGAACCCGAAAGTCCTGTGATAACCACTAATTTATTTCGGGGAATAGCAACATCAACATTTTTTAGGTTATGTACCTGTGCACCTTTTATGATGATATTTTTCCTTGGATCCAATTTCGAAAGGTCAACTTGCATAAAAATGATAATTTTTACAAAAGTAATCAATTTTCAACAGAGAAAAGGGAATGAACAACTCACAAATAATCATTAAAAGCACGGTTGAAAACTGATTTTTCTTCTGGTATAGTTTTTATTCATAAATAAGTGAAACTAAAATAAGCAGACCTTATTTTAGTTTTATTTTTATTAAAATTTTTAGATTAAATTAACTCTTTCTTAGGCATCGGCATGCTATTTGTGTGGTAAATGTGATAAACGAAGATAAATTTTAACAAATTTAAGTTTTGAAATGTTAATTTTTATTAATTTTACTTGCATGGTAAAATAATAATTAGTTAAATTTGAAAACTGAACAAACCTAAACACACTTTAGCCTATAATAAAAAACTACTTTTTAGAGAAAACTCTCCAATTTTAATTAAAAACTAAAAAGTATTATTATGGTTAATATACAACTCCCAGACGCGTCATTAGTTAAGGAATATGTCGCAGGTAATGAGGATGCCTTAGCTAAACTAATAAAGAGGCACGAGGGAAAAATATATGGATTTATTTATTCTAAAATCCCGGATAGAGATATTACCAACGATATTTTTCAAGATACCTTTATCAAAGTAATAAAAACCTTGAAGTCAAATTCTTACAATGAAGAAGGTAAATTTTTACCGTGGGTAATGCGTATATCCCATAATTTAGTAGTTGATCATTACCGAAAAACCAAAAAAATGCCAATGTTCAGAGAAACAGAGGAATTTTCAATTTTCTCTATTATGTCTGATAATTCCTTGACGATAGAAAATAAAATAATATCGGAACAAGTTCAAATGGATTTACAAAAGCTAATTGAAGGACTTCCTGCTGATCAAAAAGAAGTTTTAGTCATGAGAATGTATCAAGACATGAGTTTCAAGGAAATTTCGGAAATAACTGGAGTGAGTATTAATACTGCATTAGGAAGAATGCGTTATGCTTTGATGAATTTGAGAAAGGTAATTGATAAGCACCAAATTGTTTTAACCAATTAATAATATTTTGAAACTTGCTGCGTTGTAATGTAAAACAAATACATATTACTTTATGGCAAAAACTTACTCAAAAAAATCATTATTTTCTCAAGTAATGAAACCAAGTAAAGAAACAATTTCTTTTTTATTAGGCTATTCAAAAGCGTTAACCATAATAGAAATAGAAAATATAAGTTTTGAAATTATATCGAATTAGAATCTATATGATTCCAAAACAAATTAATTTTATTAGCCCAATTCGGTAATGAAAAAAAAACCACTGATTTTAAATAGAATTAGTGGTTTTTTTGTTTGTCTTCAGTTTATTTTTTATAATATGCATCGAGTACCGTTTTTCGGCCAATTGTTTTGGTAATACTATCCTTTTCTAAATCCCAGCCCCGAGCCTGAGAATATTGTCTTCCGTACCAAATAATCTGAAGATGCAGGTCATTCCAGATTTCTTCAGGAAAAATGCGTTTCGCATCTTTCTCCGTTTGAACTACGTTTTTTCCATTGGTTAAATTCCATCGATACATTAAGCGATGAATGTGTGTGTCAACAGGAAACGCAGGGACTCCAAAAGCTTGCGACATGACGACACTAGCCGTTTTATGTCCCACGGCAGGTAGTTCTTCCAGGAATTCAAAGCTTTGCGGGACTTTTCCATCGTGTTTATCAATTAATATATGAGACAAACCATGAATACCTTTTGATTTCATTGGAGATAAGCCACAAGGTCGAATGATTTCCTTTATTTCTTCCACAGACATTTTTATCATATCATACGGATTATCTGCTTTTGCGAAAAGTAAAGGCGTAATTTGATTCACGCGCACATCGGTACATTGGGCAGAAAGTAAAACCGCAATCAATAAAGTATAAGGATCTTTATGATCCAGTGGAACTGGAATTGTAGGATAAAGTTCTTTTAACGTATTTATAACAAAAGTTACACGTTCTTGTTTATTCATTATTAGTTAAATTTGATTTGCAAAGAAAAACAATTTCAATAGCAAAAGCAAAGTGCAACTTTAATTCAAATAAATAAAAAAATATAAATAATGACAACATTAAAAAAAGGAGACAAAGCCCCTAATTTTTCTGGTCTTGACCAAGAGGGAAAATTACATCAATTAGCAGATTACGCAGGAAAAAAACTGGTGGTTTTCTTTTATCCCAAAGCAAATACGCCAGGTTGCACAGCTGAAGCTTGTGATTTGAGAGACAATTTCGAACGTTTTCAAGCCAATAATTACGCATTGTTAGGCGTAAGTGCAGACAGCCAAAAAGCACAAGCTAAGTTTAAAGATAAGTATGAATTTCCTTTTCCATTACTTGCGGATGAAGATAAATCCATAATTCAGGCTTTTGGTGTTTGGGGACCTAAAAAATTCATGGGTAAAGAATATGACGGAATCCACAGAACTACATTTGTAATAGGCGAAAACGGAATTATTGATGAGGTGATAGCTGATGTAAAAACCAAAGCACATGCTGCGCAGATACTAAAATAAGCGTTCAGTTACTACTCGTTTCAAATTATGTTTTCATAAACTGAATTTAGATTAGAAAAGACAAAAGAAAGTCCAGAGTTGAGGTTAAAATTGACCGCAGTTCTGGACTTTTTTTATAACTTGAATCATAATTCAATCCTGATTTTGATGTTAATGAGAGTTAAAACTGATTATTGACTATTATCAATTAATTGCTTTCATTCAAGACTTTATTTGGATCAAATCCAAAAAGTCTGTGTTCTTTAATTATTTCTGCAATACCAGAAGGAAGCATTTGTTCCCAGCCCGGTTTTCCATGATTTATCATATTCAAGACTTCGCGGGAGAAAACCTCCAGAATCGTAGGGTCATAATCATCAATATCAACTACTTTTCCATTGAATTTAAAGAATTTATAGAGTTCTTTCATTCTTGGGTGTACTTTTAAATTCTCGGATGTAATAATTTCTCCATTTTCTCCGATCATTGGATATAAGAATACTTTCATATCACGATAAAATAATTTTCCAAAAGCTTCCAGAATTCCACCACTTAAATGACGGTAATATTTTTCGTCAAAGATATCTACTAAATTATTTACGCCCATGGCTAATCCCATTCTGGCTTTGGTATAATTAGCAAAATACTCAACCACTTTATAATATTCTTGAAAATTAGAAATCATAACTGTTTGTCCAAGAGAACAAAGTAACTCAGCTCGATCCATAAAATCCCTTTCGTCTATTTCTCCATCAGAACGCAAGTTGGATAATGTAATTTCAAAAACTACCAGTGTATTTTCGGCATTTACCTTATTTTCATTCAGGAACATTTTCAATGATTTCTCATACATGTCCATATTTACTTTTGTAACGGGACGGAAACTCCCTCTGAATGCAAGAATGTTTTTCTTATAAAGTATGGCTGCAGGAAGAATGTTTTTTCCATCAGGATTAAACATTACAGCATCAGTCATTCCATTTTTTACTAATTGTAAACTCATCAAACGATTGTCTACATCAGCAAAACGGGGCCCTGAGAAATTAATTGTATCTATTTCTAATTGGTCTTTGTCTAAATGATCATATAAATAACGCAATAATCGCTTAGGATCATTGTATTTGTAATACGCACCGTAAATCAAATTTACGCCAAGGATTCCCAGTGTTTCTTGTTGTAAACGAACATCAGTTTCTTTAAAGCGAATGTGAAGAATAATCTCGTTGTAATCCTCATCCGGTTCAATTTGATAACTGATTCCAACCCAGCCATGTCCTTTAAATTGTTTAGCGAAATCAATAGTAGCTACGGTATTGGCATAACTAAAAAACATTTTGTTGGGATGTTTTTCTCTGCTCAATCGTCGTTCTATAAGATTTACTTCATGAGAAAGCATTTTTTTTAATCGGCTTTCCGTTACGTATCGGCCGTCTTCTTCTATTCCATATACAGCATCACTGAAGTCTTTATCATAGGCTGACATTGCTTTTGCAATTGTACCTGAAGATCCACCAGATCTAAAAAAATGTCTTACAGTTTCCTGTCCTGCTCCAATTTCTGCAAAAGTTCCATAAATATTTTCGTTCAAATTGATACGGAGCGCTTTGTCTTTAGTAGAAGGAATTTGTTCGATGATTTTATCACCTTTTAATTTAATTTCTGTATCCATTTTCTTTTAATATGGCTAATATTTGTCAAAGTTAATGAATTAGGTTTCTAATGAAAGAGAATTAATCCTATTTTTGTAAACAAAATCAAGAAAGTTGAAGGTATATTTTTTAGGAACTGGTACGTCACAAGGGATTCCCGTTATTGGGAGTAATCATCCCGTATGCAAAAGCACTGATTTTAAAGACAAAAGACTACGCGTTTCTGTATGGATTTCTTGGGAAAATTATTCTTTTATTATCGATTGCGGACCTGATTTTAGACAGCAAATGCTTTCGTCTAATTGTCAAAAGGTGAACGGCATTCTTTTTACCCACGAACATTCAGATCATACTGCGGGAATTGATGATATTCGACCTTTTAATTTTAAACAAGGAGAAATACCAATTTATGCACACCAGCGAGTGATACATAATTTAAAAAAGCGTTTCGATTATGTTTTTGAAACGGTTAATAAATATCCCGGTTCCCCTTCCGTAAAAACTATTGAAGTTATTAACGACCAGCCATTTGCTATTGGAAACAAAACTGCTGTTCCAATAAATGTTATGCATGGAAATCTTCAGGTTTTTGGGTACCGAATTGATGATTTTGCTTATTTAACAGATGTGAAAACTATTGAAAAAACAGAAATAGCCAAGCTACAAAATTTAAAAGTTTTGGTTGTGAATGCGTTACGAGAAGAACGGCATGACACACATTTCAATTTGAAAGAAGCGTTAGATTTCATAACTTTGTTGCAGCCAGAAAAAGCGTATCTCACGCATATCAGTCATATAATGGGATATCATGAAGAGGTTCAAAAAAATCTTCCCGCAAATGTTTTTCTTGCCTACGATAATTTAGAAATTAAAATTTAATTTTATTAAAAATGAAACGATCATTATTCCTTTATCTCACTATTCTAGCTGTTCTTTCTTCAATTTTTACGTATATGTTTTTGAGTAAACAAGTAGCTTTCGAACAAAATAGATACAAAAAAATAACAACAAAGTTAAAGGACAGTTTAGCCTCGGTTACTAAAAAATTAGCGGATGCCAACTATTTTTCTTTGGAAAAAAATGAAAATGCGCAAAACTACTTTGATTCTGCAAGTTCTGAAAAAACAATCCAATACGAGAAATTAATTCCTTACGTCACTGAAAAATTATTAGATTTTAATTCCAACCCAAAAGGAAATCCTTACACTGGTCAAGATCAAATTGGTGCCAATAAATTTATTATCAATAAGGCAAAAATACTAAATCACAGATGGATTATTGCTGACTTTAGTGATGGTGAAATTTGGGGTGAGGTTTTATTAAAATATTTTGTAAATGCAGATGACAGTATTTCATTTGAAGTAAATCAATCCTTATTATACCAAAAATAAATATTCAGTCGCAGCTTTATGAAATTGTCAGTATTGAAAACTGCGACAGCTTACTGAATACTACTTTTCCTGAAGCCAATTTTTAAAGTCATAAAAATTTTGTGGAGCTACTCCATGACCCACAGGATATTCTTTGTATGTGATATTTATTCCTAAATTTTCTACTATTGCAGGTGTTTTTCTTGCCCATTCCACTGGGATTACTTGATCTACAGTTCCGTGTGAAGCAAATATTTTCAAGTTTGTAAAACTATTTTTAAGATAATCATCAGCCATAATCTCTAAATTCAAATATCCACTCAAAGCTACTACTTTCTGAACTTTTTCTGGGTATGAAAGTGCCACAGCATAACTTAGGATGGCGCCTTGGCTGAAGCTAACTAAAGCAATTAGTTTCTCATTAATTGGATAATTAGCAATTAGCTCATCAATAAATCCAGCGATTAAATCCCTTGAAACTTTAGCTTGTTCGTGGTCAGAAAATTTGTTTTCATCCGCATCGAAGTTGATTGCGTACCACGCAAAAGCACCATTTTGCATATCATAAGGCGCACGTGCCGAGATTATGTAATATTCTTCCGGAAGTTCAGTAGCAAATGAAAATAAATCATCTTCATTGCTGCCGTACCCGTGCAATAAAAGGATAAGCGGATTTTTGTCTAATTTTATTTTAGGTTCTCGTATTTTGTATTCTAAGGATAAGTTCATTGTAATTATGATATGTTTGATAACCATTTTTGATAATAAGTTCCCAGTAAAGGAACTGGTTTTGTTTCGCCTTTTATAGCAGTAGTAATTCCATAAGACCACAAAACAAAGACGAAAATCCACATTGGAGCCGAAATCAGCAAGCTGTCAAAATTGCTGATGATTAATCCCAATGATATAAAAGTTAACGTGAGTCCAAGTCCCTGGCGAATGTGAAAAGAAGCAAACTCATTTTTGTCTTCGGAGTTCATGGACATCGCTATAAAAACACCAATTCCTAAAATATAACTGGTTATGGCAGCGGTTTTTCCTGACTCTAAATTGTTATTATTATTATTATTATTATTATTATTATTATTATTATTATTATTATTATTATTCATTTTTTTCTGATAAAATTAATTTTCCTTGATTGATAATACCATAAACTTTTCCTTTCATTTCTGTTTGCAGAAATGCGGAGTTTTTTGATTTTGATAAAATTGATGATTTTGTGAAAATGCTTTCTGGTTCCGGATTAAACAAGGTAATATTTGCTTTAGACCCTTCACTAATCTTTTCTGTTTCGATACCAAAAGTTGTTTTTCCGGATGTCAATTTATCTATTACGATTTCTAAAGGTAAGACTGTCATCAAAGCACCAAAAGCACTTTCCAATCCAATTGTTCCATTTTTTGCACAATCAAATTCCATTTTCTTGTGTTCAATATCTATCGGATTATGGTCGGATGTAATCATATCGATCGTACCGTCTTTTATTCCTTTCAACAATGCTTTTCTATCAGTTTCAGTTCTAAGTGGCGGCGAAACTTTATAGCGGGTGTCAAAACCTTCCAGTTTTTCATCGGTTAAAACCAAATGATGCACTGCTACGCTACACGTTACATTAAGTCCATTGGCTTTAGCGTCTTTGATTAATTGAACTGATTTTTTAGTCGAAATTGTTGGAATGTGTAGTTTTCCGCCGGTATATTCTAACAAAAATAAATTTCTGGCAATTTGTAATTCTTCAGCAAGATTTGGAATTCCTTTTAGTCCTAATCGGGTAGAAACAATGCCTTCATTCGCCACTCCGTTTCCTTTTATATTTTCGTCTTGTGAAAAAGCGATGAGTAATCCATCAAAATCCTGAACGTATTGTAAAGCAATTTTTAGCAAATTAGCATTGTCTAAACTTTTATTATAATCTCCAAAGGCAATTGCTCCAGCTTTTTTCATATCATACAATTCAGCCATGTCTTTTCCTGCACTCTCTTTGCTCAAAGCGCCAATAGGGTAGAGTTGTGTTGCAAATCCTTGTGCTTTATTTAAAACAAAATTCACTTGGGATTGATTGTCAATAACAGGGAAGGAGTTGGGCTGTAATGCGATTGCCGTAAAACCGCTTTTGGCAGCTACATTAAGTCCGTTCGAAATGGTTTCTCTATCTTCAAAACCAGGTTCTCCAAGCGAAACGCTACTGTCAAACCAGCCTTGTGATACGTGAAGATTGTCAAGTTGTATTTCGTCTGCTTTATCTGGATTTGGAATCGAAGTTCCAATTTTTTTTATAAAACCATCAACAATTAAAATATCTAGAGTCTTGTTATGAAAGGGACTTTTCGAATCGATAATTTTGGCACCTCTGATAATTAATTTCATATATAGATAATATTTGTTTTTTTGATGGAATATGAAATTCGCAGAGATGTATTAACTCTTACGACCAATTGATGGTCATGCTTATTTCATATTAATTTTTTAATTATTGTACCTTCGTTAATTACTTTACGAATCGTATAATTGCCATTTCGGCTATTACAAATAACAGCGCAAAGATAATAAACCATTTCCAAATTTGATGATCAGTTCTGTCAGTTTGTAACGTGTCAAATAGCGATGAAATAGATTCGATTGTTTTATATTTCGAAAGAATATTTTCATTGGCTGAAGCCAAATCACTTTCAGTTCTGCTGTAATTGAAACTGATGTTTTCAATCCATTCTTTTTTATTGTAAATGCTGAAATTTCCGGCTTGTTCCGGATAATCATTGAAAGTCATTTTGACTTTATTATTCATAATTTGTTGGATAGGAATAAATTGTTCGTCCAAACCTTTTACAGTTAAAATAGCGTCTTTGTTTAATGATGCTTCTGTCAAATGCGGATTATTATTTCCTATTATCAAAGCATTTAACCCGTTGTTACGATTGTTCATCGCCATCTTGTAAAATGTAGGCACAATTAATGGCGATTGCTGGAAATTTGAATTTTCGATGTTGATAGGAGCTGCAAAAACAGCAACAGTTGAAACCGAATTTGCTATCGAAGTCAAAAAAATACTTTGATCTTCATAGGACAAAGCCGCAGGACTGGAACTGGATAATAAAAACGAACTTTTTGTCTTTGGATATTGGAAATTAGTCACTTTATTTTCAAAAACACCTGTAAATATAGGATGATTGAAGTTGATTTTAGTTATCAGCTTTTCTCTGTTTTCTAAAGAATTAAATTTTAGATTCCCAAAATTCGATACAAAAGAATTCATACTAGTGGTTGAAATTATTGCCGAAGGAATTACAATTAAATTACCGCCTTTTTCTACAAAAGATTTCAAAGTGGTAGCCAAAGCTTGCGGAATTTCATCCAATTCATTTAAAACAATCGCATCTTGTTCTTCCAAATTATTGTAATCTAACGCGCTTAAAGTATAATTGTTATAATTGAATTCTTCACTGGTGTAAATTCGGGAAAGGAAATTGCTTTTTGTCGGTTCTCCAATGCTGATTATGCTGGTTTTATTAGTTTTAGAAATACTAAAAAACAACGTATTGTCATAAGCCAATCCATTGTCAACTATAGAAAAATAGCCATGAAAAGCTTGTTTCGGAATCGTAAAATTTAGATTTTTTTTCTTGCTGTTTAATGGTACTATTGTCTTCGCAATGAGCTTGTTTTCATTGTATAAAGAAATTGGAATCGGCTTAAAATCATCTCCATAACCGGATATTTGGACACTGATTTCATAAAAATTGTCTAATGTTTTATTGATGAAAACACTATCAATAGAAACGTTGTTTTTTTGTTCTGCTTTTGGGATTATAAAGAAAAGAGAATTAGTAGCATCACTGTTTTTCAGTTGTTTTTCATTCAGACCTACAGCATCGGTAATGACAATGATATCTTTTTTAAAAGCTGATTTATGCGCTTTTAACTTCGCTAACATATTGTCTAATTGAAAAGGAGTAGCACTGTATTTTAGATTTTGCAAAGCACTACGAACAGACTTAATATCTGTGTTCCAATAATTTTCGGAAGTGGTGAGCAAAGAGAAATTCACGTTTTCCGGAGTTTCTTCGAGTAGTTCCTGAACGGCTCTTTTCAGCAATTCACCTTTTTTACCTTTGGCTTGCATGCTAAAAGAATTGTCCAAAATAATGTAAAGTTCATTACTGGCATTTTTGCTGTCTTTTGACTCAAAGAAAGGTTGTGCAAATGCTGTAATGATAAACGTTAGCAATAATAATCGGCAGGCGAGAAGTAGCCATCTCTTGATTTTAGAACTTTTTCTGGTTTGAATCGAAAGTGCTTTTAAGAAACGAACATTAGTGAAATATTCTTTTTTGAAACGGCGTAATTGAAATAAATGAACCAAAATTGGAACAATCAACAAGAACAGAAAGTAGAAAATTTCGGGATGTTTAAAATGCATTCTGAGCTTGAGTTTACTTCACTGAATTTGGTTTTCAATGGAATTCATTGAACTTCGTGAGTCAAAAATACAAATTTGTTGACAGTTTTAGATGAAGTTGTTAAAAATTTTCAAAGGAATAAACAATTGAAATTCTTTCTGAATATAATGTGTATTTTAGCTGTACAATAAAATTTAAAAACATGAAAAAACCATTTGCTGTTGTTCTATTAATTTTCATTTTTACAAGTGTTCAAGCACAAAAGAATAAATTTAATCTACTGATTGGAACCTATACCCAAAGCTGCGATAGTAAAGGAATTTATGTGTATGAATTTGATTCAAAGACAGGTGATTTCAGTTTTAAAAATGCGACTGAAAAGGTTATAAATCCAAGTTATTTGTCAGTTTCAAAAGATAATAATTTTGTTTATTCCGTGAATGAATTTGGGGCTGAAAGTACCGTAAGTTCTTTTAGTTATAATCCAGCAAGCGGAAAATTAGACTTAATTAACAAACAAAGTTCAAAAGGTGCTAATCCATGTTACATTATAAACGACGACAAAAATGTAATTGTTGCAAACTATTCTGGCGGGAACATCTCCGTTTTTAATAAAAACAACGACGGAAGTCTTGCTGAAGCAAAGCAAGTTATTCAACATTATGGAAAAGGAACTAATGCGCAAAGACAAGAAGGTCCTCATGTGCACATGGTTCATTTTTCTCCAGATAAAAAGTTTGTTTTGTCCAATGATTTAGGTAATGACAAATTATATTCATATGCTTACAATCCTAATGCTGCACGTACTGTTTTAGAAATTAAAGATACCATTTCAGTGAAGTCTGGAAGTGGACCGAGACATTTGACGTTCAGTAAAGACGGGAAATTTGTTTATCTATTACAAGAACTTGACGGAGCTTTAACCGTATTTAGGTACTCAAACGGAATATTAAAAAAGATTGATGAAACCACTGTTCTTGCAAAAGACTATAAAGGGAATTTTAGTGCTGCGGATATCCATATTTCGCCGGACGGAAAGTTTTTATATGCTTCTAATCGCGGGGAAGCCAATAACATTACAATTTTTAAAATTCAAAAAAACGGAAAATTACAATTGAATGGACAAACCAGCACTCTAGGAAAAGGACCTAGAAATTTTGCCATTGATCCAAGCGGCAATTTTCTTTTGGTAGCACATCAATTTACAAATGATATTGTAATTTTTAAGAGAAATAAAAAGACTGGTTTACTTACTGATACTAGTAAAAAGATTGCGTTGTGTTCTCCGGTTTGTTTGGTTTTCACAAAGAATTAAACTAAAAAATTCAATAATATTCATAGAAAAAGGGTTGGAAAATGATTTCTATTTTCCAACCCTTTTTTACTATTTATTTTTGTTTTAATCTTTTATCCTTCATGCTAAGCAAAAAAAGAGGACAAAGAAACGGAACACTAAAAACGGAATACTGATCGTTATTTGTTCTTGTCTTTTCTCTTTTTGTCTCTGGTTTTTAGCATGTTTCTGTTTACAGAACCGTGTGTTTTTTTCTTGGTAACACCAGGTCCTCCCAAATTGACTTTCTTATTCTTTTTACTTTTCTCTTGAAAAGCACCATCTCCGTCAAGTTTCTGTTTTTTCATCATAAACTTAATCGGTTGTCTGTCTTTTTCAGGCTCGATTAATTTGGATGAAACTTCAACGCTTTCCGGGAAAGGCTCAATCGCCAATTCCATATTCATAAGTACTTCGACCTCTACTTTAAATTCTTCTTCACGAGGTGCGATAAAACTTATGGCGGTTCCTGAAGCATCAGCACGACCGGTTCTACCAATTCTGTGCATATACAATTCAGGCATTTCGGGCATTTCAAAATTGATAACGTGGGTAATATTCGAAATGTCTAAGCCTCTAGCCATAATATCAGTGGTAATCAGACCACGTAAATTTCCTTCTTGGAAGGACGCCATCGTGCTCAAACGATAATTTTGTGATTTATTAGAGTGAATTACTCCAAACTGACTATCAAAATCTTCTTCGATTCGCTCGAGAACCATATCCGAAATCTTTTTATTATTGACAAATACCAGAACACGACTCATATCCTCGTTATTTTGCAACAGGTGTTTTAGAAGGTTTATTTTGGTATTGAAATTAGGAACCTTGTAAGATAATTGTTTGATGTTTTCTAATGGAGTTCCTGATGCCGAAAGTGTAACTTCTTCTGGATAATCAAAATAATCATTCAAAATTGCATCTACTTCATCGGTCATTGTAGCGGAAAAAAGAATGTTTTGACGTTTTTTAGGCATCATCGCCAAGATAGCTGTCAGTTGGGTACGAAATCCTAAATTAAGCATTTCATCAAACTCATCTATGACCAGCTTTTGCATTTCTTCAAAACGAATTACATTGTCCAGCGTTAAGTCCATGATTCTTCCCGGAGTTCCCACCAGTATGTCGCAACCTTGATAAACAGTCGTTTTTTGAGTATTAATATTGACACCACCAAAAATCCCAATAGTTCGAACCGACATGTATTTTGTCAGTTTTTCTACTTCCTCAACTACCTGAACCACAAGTTCGCGAGTAGGTACCAGAATAACTATTTTTGGAGTATGTCCGGGTGTGAATTTATATAATTTTAATAAAGGCAATAGGTAAGCAAATGTTTTACCGGTACCCGTTTGAGCGATTCCCATCATATCTCTTCCGGACATTATCACAGAAAAGGTTTTTTCTTGAATAGGAGTGGGTGTTGTAAATCCTAAATCGTCGATCGCTTTTTGTACGGATTTAGGAAGGTTGAATTGCTCAAAAGTAGTCATTTGCTTAAATTTTTTGCAAAGATAGTCTTTTTGAAAGTAAAACTATAAAATCTACTGTATTCAAGGAACGGGCAATTTGTTTTGCATTATTTTATTTGAATTTTAAATCCCACGAAAGAGCTAATGAATAAATCCAAAAGAAATTCCCTTGGTCAAATATTATTTCCTGGTGTGAAACCGCAAATTGTGCACCCCAGGCGTTTTGTTTATTTGCAGAAGTAAAATAATAGCCCAGATTGATTCTCTGAGATTCCAAATCAACAAATTTGGCTGCATTTTCATTGATATTAAATTGATTAATTTCCGGTGAAAAACCCACACTGACAGCTACGCCTAAATAATTATCAGCATCACTTCGGTATTTTCGATAGGTTAAAGTCCCGGATTTGCTAATTCCTGCTTCTCCGGGAGTAAAGTAGGGACGGAACGATAAATAACTATTTCCGGTGTACCAGCCTATTGATCCAGTGTAGATATTGGTGGTAGTATTGTACTTCAAGGTCCGGAATCCCAATGAAACTTCGAAGCTTTTAGGCAACGATTTGAATAATTCAGCACCATATTTTACGTCAGGAAACAGAAAAGTATTAGCAATACCAACATTTACATAGGCGTACAGTCCTTTTGCAATTTTTGGGTACAAATCCACTTCATATTGCAATCCATTTTCGTTAAATCTCCTATTGAAATTTACTCTTCCTATAATACTTCCATATTTTGTTTGTCTCCTGTACGTCAACGCATAATACTGCATTGGGTCAAAAACATCGGAATAAATATCCACTGAAGAGGTTATTCCAATCGCATTTCGGCTCAAGCCATTGTTTAACGTCGCTTTATAATCTTTGGCTTTCTGGTCGTCAGGATTTTGATCCAACACGAATTGAATCGTACTTAATGCTTCTAATGGATTATTTGTATTTTCTTGCGCACTTGCTTTCAATAACAATAACTCGGAGTCATTAGGGAACGTTTTTAACGCGTTATTGGTCATTTCTATTGCTGCATACGGCAAGTCACCCCACAATTCATTTTTTATGGCTGCCATCCAAATAGTTTTATTCTCTTTGTCTTTCTCCAGAACATAATTAAATTCTTTTCTTGCTTTTTTATATTCACCGTCCCAAGAGTATGTCGTTGCCAAAAATGATCTTACGTCATGGTAATCAGGATATTTTGTCAGGATAAATAATAAGGTGTCCTGCGCTTGTTTCCGCTTAAGGTTGAATGCTAGATTACGAGCATTTTCGAAAGAAGCATCCGGATCACCATCAAATTTAATTTCTTGTCCGGACACTTGAAAGCTGCCAAAAAATACGAACATAAAAGTTAATTTTATAATTATTTTTGCCATCATTTTTTTAAGGAATTTTTAAAATTTGAGTATTCTTTATTTTTAGGATATAGCACCAATAGGCTATCCATCATTTTGTTTGAATCTTTATAATTCTGCATTCTATTGTATGCCTGAGCCAATTTATAACCCAGTTCGGCATCATTTATTTGATTGCTTAATGCTTGTTTGCCAATAGCCACTGCTTTTTTATTTTGGTTTGACCACCAATACACATCAATCAGCGCTAAATAGGAATCACCAAAAAAAGGGGTTCTGTTGATTACTTCCAACAATTCTTTTTCCGCATTTTTATAATCGCCATCCCAAGCTAATATTCGCCCTTTCAGAGTTCTGACGTCGCCATAATTAGGAAGGTCATTCAGAACATAATTGCATAATAATCGTGCTTTTTCGCGCTCTTTTTTGAATGCTAAATCTCGTGCTAAAAAGAAAATGCGGTCGTGATCCAGTCCTTTTGTTAATTTCTTAATGGTCGAAAATTCTTCAGCAGTAAAAGTATATGTCGGTTTCTTATACCCTGAAACAGCGTTGGTGATTTTATTTTTTGTTGTCAAATAAGCATTTAATTTTTTAAAATCCGTGAAAGAGCTACTTACCGTTTCCGTCATGTCGTTGTCCGTTTCACTCAGATTGAAATTTTCATCAATTTTAAACAAAGTCCCATCAGAATAGAAATAATCTTTATAAATATAATCATTGATGCTTCCTTTGTATCGCATCAAAGGAATATTGTGAATATTTCTAAATTGTCTCACAGTGTCGAGTCCCTTACTAAGCCAGGTTGTTTTTTCTAATACATTGAATTTGTGATTATTTGTTAAGAAAGAAACTAAACTTGGCGTTACATCACTGTGTGAAGAAATAGATTTGAATTTTGCCGTTTTCTTCAGCATCGGGCTATAAATGTAAAAAGGAACATGAAAACGGGATAAATTATCTTTTTGCGGTACCGGAATTAGCCTGTGATCACCTGTAATTATAAAAATGGTATTTACATAATCAGGTCTTTTAGAATAGGCTTCCATGAAATTTTGGATAGAATTGTCCGTGTACAACAAACAGGCAAATATGTCTTTGTATTCATTTAGTTTGTTTTTCTCAAAATATGATTTGTTTTTTAAAATGTGTTCCACTTTTTCTAAATACACTTTTTTAGAAGGGAAATCAAAAGGTTCGTGATTGGTGAGCGTCATTATAATATCCAGCCTAGGTTGCTTGCTACCTTTTAACTCAGTTAATGCTTTACGATATATTTCAGCGTCGGGATAACCCCATGAAAATCCACCGGCATTTTCTTTTGTTTTAACGAATCCGGGGCCAAATTTATTGATATCTATTATTTTATCGATACCATTGTATTCTAAGAAATTACTTTTTCTGTCAAAACTGGATTCATCACCACAAAAGTAATTGGTAGTGTATCCGTTTGATTTCAGTATACTGATAAGTGAATTGTGTTTTGGTAACGGATTTAATTCCATAAAGCCATTTTCGCCAAAAGGCAACGAACCTAATAACGAGGGCAGTGCGCCAAATGTTCGACCAGAAGTACTTACGAAATTCTCCCAATAAAGGGATTTCGAAGTCAACGAATCCAAGTACGGCGTGAAACCTTTGTACTCACCGTCATCCGTAAAATCACTACCAAGTCCTTCGACAATTATAAAAACAACATTTGGTTTTTCTTTGCTGATGTTGAAAAATGGCGCCAGAACATCTTTAGTGTTTTCTGAAGATTGTTCTAAAGGGTATTCTTTTCTAAAAGTGGTATTGTCCTGAGTAGCCAAAGATTTATCATTTTCAGCACGAATGATGTCACTTAACAAGAAATTCAATTTGTTTTGAGTAGCAGGTTTACCGCTTCCGGCAAGTACTAAATTTAAACTTCCAAAAAAGAATACAGCTACAAGTAAAATTTTAGAGTTGATTTTATGTCCAAAAAAATGCAACAACCAGTTCATTCCCAAATAAATAACAGGCAAAATTATCAACGGTAAAAATAGAAGGAATGAAATGGATATAGATGCAGTAACAGTAGTGTAGATATCACGCAAAGAATACCCTAAAAGATCTGCACCAAGATTAATATGAGTGGTTAGGCTGTATCCTATTAGTCCAAGTTGAATGAGCGCAATAATAGAGAATAATATTTTGATGACAATTATTCCCACAGAATTTTTAATGTGTTTTAAAACTAAATACAACGGAAAAAACAACAATCCAATTAACATACCAGTGAAAAAATCATTTAATATTCTATATGCGAATGACAGTTTATCAAAATTTTTGATTACTTCAATAAAACTTAACAGGCAAAAAACAAGGATTAACGAAACCGTTGCATATAGGTATTCTAAAATGTCTTTATAAGTAAATTTCATTTTCATTGATCTGTGGTTTATTATTTTATCCTTTCGTCATTCCTTTTCGGGTCATTTCTCCCCATTTCTTATTTTTGTTAAAATAGTAATCTATATTTCCTCGAATTGCGGCATATAATATAAAAGGATGAGTAACGATTGGTTCTAAAAAAGCAATCCGTAATAAGCGAAAACCCGTTCCTTTCTTTTTATACTGATGATAGGTTAATTCTTCAGTAACTAAAGCTATCAGCGAAAAGAAAACGGTAAATAAATAGGCTAAAGTAATAAAGGCAATTGAATAATCCCATCGTACTAGATTCAGCAAAATAAGAATTCCAAAATAAAACAGACCAACCACTTCAATTACCGGTGCCAATCTTTCGAAAAAAAACCAATATGGATAACTCAGCATTCCCAGCGCTTTATATTTTGGATTAAAGCCAATTTTACGATGTCTTCTTAAGGTTTCAATAGTTCCGCGCGTCCATCTGTTTCTTTGGGAAATAAATATTTTATAATTATCAGGAGCTTCGGTCCAGCACAACGGATCAGGAATATACGCTACTTTATATTTTTTTTTCAGCTCCTCCATGTGGCCTCTCATTCTCACCACAAGCTCCATATCTTCTCCTACAGTTTTAGTGTCGTAACCGCCAACCCTAATTGCGATTTTTTTATCAAAAAGACCAAAAGCTCCAGAAATAACTAACAAACCATTGAGTCTGCTCCAAGCCATTCTTCCTAATAAAAAAGCACGAATGTATTCTAGAATTTGTCCTTGCTCTAATAGTTTTTTAGGAAAATTAACGTCATGTAATTTACCGTCGATGACAACACAGGAATTCGAAATTCTGATCACTCCACCGGCAGCAATAACTCTCCTGTCAGTGGTCTCCAGAAATGGCTTTATCATTTTTTGAAGAGAATCTTCTAATAATAAGCAATCTACATCGATACAAGCTACATATTTACTGTTGCTTATATTAAGTCCCATATTCAAAGCATCAGATTTTCCTCCGTTTTCTTTATCAACGATAATGAGTTTTTCAAATGCGGGATTTATTGATTTGTAAATTCCTTTTCTAAGGGGTTTGGTCGGAATTTGTTCGTTGATGAGATAATCTACCAGTACCAAATCATAAACTTCAATCAGTTTTTCCAAGCTATCATCTTTACTTCCGTCGTTTACTATGATTACGTTGTAATTTACATAGTGATTAGACAATAAGGAACGCACGTTTTCAACAATATTTAAGCTTTCATTATACGCCGGTGCGATGATAGAAATAGAAGGTGAAATGTTTGAGGACATTATTTCTTTGTAATTGACAAAACTGTTTTTTCTTTTGTATTCAACCGTCTCCACACCAGAAATGGCGGCAAGTAAAAGATAAGATCCTATTGCCGCAATGCTGTAAATAAAAAATAAATAATGAATTACCTCAAGAATAATTTGATATGTAGTTACACCCATCTTTAATTGTTTTCTATAAAATTAACAATTCTCAAAAATTTTGGCTCTGAAGATTCGAATTTAATAAGATTGAATCTTTCTCTGTTAAGTACTTTTAAAATTTTTAAAGTAGAAACTTTAATTTCAAAAATTTCGTGATGGATGTATTTCACTACAAAAGATTCATCCGTTTGTTCATACAAATCCTCCATCATTTTAAAAAATGCAATTTGTTCCTCCGGACTGCGTTCTTCTATATTATTTTTCAAAATTTCTTTGGCTTCCAAAGCATTCAAATAACTTAATACATGTATTGCCTCCAGTCTGATTTTTTTATTAATGTGGTACAGCAAAATAATCAGTTCATCTTTTGCCTCGAACTGATTGTAAATTTTTGCAAGTTTTAAAGCAAAAATGATAACGGAATCATTATCGGAATTCAACCAAGATTTAATATTAGAAATATTTTGGTTTTCCATTCGTTGCAATACTTCTAATAATTGAATCTGGTCCCACTCTGATAATTGCGTTTCTAAAATATCTAAAAAATCAAGTCCTTCAAAATAAAATAAATTGACCATGTACAATTGCATTTCTTTTCGGACTTCTTTTCTGTGATGATTGATGTGAACAATAACTTCATCATGTGCTTCCTTGACATGAAATTGCTTTAGTTCGCGAATTCCTTTAGCTATGACGTACCATTTTTTATGTTTTAATCGTGATAAAGCAAAATTGACAAGACCGGTATGAAAGTACAGTTTCTGAATAGATTCAGCAATTTCCCCTGAAACTTCATTTTTTAATTTTAACAAAACAGCAATTAAAATTTTTCGTCTGAAAGGGTCTGGAATACATTCTTTTAATTGATTAATAATTACTTTTTGCTCTGCGCTTATCTCCTCTTCGTCATTTCCAGAATACAAATATTTAATAAGAGACGATTCGTAATCATTCTCAAATTCAGCAGTCACTCTCTCTTTTTTTCTTAAATGTCCTCTCAAAAATTTTAGATAAAGAATCAATGGAGTGAGAATTATAAAAAACACACCACTAATGCTCCATGCTACTTGAATAATAGATGGCGATTCATGAAAATAATCAATCAAATAGTAATTTGTATCCATAGTGTAATATCTGGCAATTTAAATTATTACGGCAGTAATCTTTTTATTCTAATGACCAGTTCATTAGGGCTTAAAGGTTTACTCATAAAATCAGTAACACCTAAATCAAATGCTTTAAGGACTATTTCCTCTTGACCGGCTGATGAAAAAACAATAATAGGAGTTTGCATGTTCAGTTTATTTCTTACATGACTAATGACTTCTAATCCGCTGATGAAAGGCATCATAATATCGGTCAAAATTAATTCTGGACTGTGTTCTTCAATTAATTCAATTGCTTCTTTGCCATTTACAGCGGTCAGAATTTTATAACCTTCTTTTTCTAACCTAAATTTTAACAACAACAAAAAAATAGAATTATCTTCTGCTAAGACAATTTTTTTGGCATCAATCATGGTACATTAATTTTAATTCTGGTAAAAATGTATACGACTGCTGCTTTAAAATTAATTGGTAGAAATTTATGACTTCTGCAATTTTATTTCGTAGTTTTTCTCTGAGTAATTTTTTTGTCATAAAGTGAATCTCTAATTTATTCTACTTGGGAATGCCAAATAGGAATGATTGGTCTAATACCTATCATTTATATTTACGAAAAGTCATCAACAATGGTTTCTGACTTATGTTAATTTAATGAAGTTATTTAGAACTTGGTGATTTTAGTAAATTATCAAAGTACGTAAACAAAGATTATACCCATTGTGATGAAAGCTTATTTGTAATTTTTGTTACAAACTAATACAATCTATGTTAAGAAAGACTTGTTTTGACGAGATCATTAAATATGTCTTTGTTGCCAAATCCATTATTTTTTAGATTTAGCAACAGATGGAAGCTGGGAAAGATAAAAAGCAAGTTGTGTTTTATAAAATGCCGAATCAAATCACTTGGTAATTTGAGTTTACAAAAAGAATTATTGGGAAAATTAAATTCAGTTTTTAAATTTTTTAGGCTATTGAAAAATATTAATTCAGCTCGGAAAATAATGTTGACTTCAATATTATCTCGCAGCAAAACATTCAAGTAGGTTTTCATGTTTTTGTTCAGTTTAAGTTCAATTTTTGTAAAGGCATTTGTCGTAAATAAAATAGCGGGAACTGTTCTCAAACAACTTTCGGTTTAAATATATAAATAAAAATTACACAAACAATAAAATACCGTTTCAGGAAGTCAAAATCCTTCGAAAACCCCTAATCCAAATAAAGCAAAATCGTACTTTACGGGATCTTTTGCATCAAATTCACGAAGTTTTAAATCCAATTCTGACAAAGCTTTGCCGTCATTTTGTTTTCGTGTCAATATTGCTAATTTGCGTGCCACATTTCCGGAATGTACGTCCAAAGGGCAAGATAATGAAGCTGTTGAAATACTTTTCCAAATTCCTAAATCGACTCCTTTGTTGTCTTGGCGAATCATCCAACGAAGATACATGTTGATTCTTTTTGCTGCCGAATTATTCAGCGGATCCGAAATATGTTTTTGGGTTCTGTACTGGTGTGGAACTTCGAAGAATATTTTCTTGAATTCATGGATGCTTTTTTGCATTGAATGGGTTTCCTGATGTTTGCTGAACACCGCTTCTAAACCGCCGTGATTGGTGTAGATGTGCTGTATACTTCTAATAAAACAGGCAAAATCGATTCCGTTGAACGTGCGATGTACAAAAGTTTCCAATCGTTCCAAATCATTTTCGGTGTGCGACATGACAAAATCAAACGGGGCGTTTCCCATTAAATCCATCATACGATGTGAATTACTTATGATCATCTTGCGATTTCCCCAAGCAATAGTGGCACTGAGAAAACCGGCAATTTCAATGTCTTCTTTTAGTGAGAATAAATGTGGAATTTGTACCGGATCACTTTCTATGAAGTCGGGTGTGTTGTATTGCAAGACTTTTTCGTCGAGAAAATCTTTAAGTTCTGATGGATTCATTATTGATGATGACTTATGATACTAATTTTTTTTAGGAAGTACAGCTTGTTCTTGCAAGGTTTAGCCCAGATAGAAACGGCATCCTTTTTATTTTTTCTTTAAAAATAAAAAGATATAGTGAATAGCTGGAAATAGCTCCTAATTACTAATTAATCCGTCAACCATTATTAGTTTTCTATCGGCCATATTGGCTAAATCTTCATTATGAGTAACAATGACAAAGGTTTGTCCCAATTCATCTCGCAGTTTGAAAAATAATTGATGCAGGTTCTCAGCGGAAGCCGTGTCGAGATTTCCGGAAGGCTCATCAGCAAAAATGATGGCTGGTTTATTAATCAGCGCTCTGGCCACCGCCACACGTTGTTGTTCCCCACCAGAAAGTTCATTTGGTTTGTGGTTCATTCGATGTGAAAGGCCAAGATATGTCAATAATTTTTTGGCTTCGACCTCAGTTTCCTCTTTGGATTTATTAGCAATAAATGCAGGAATACATACATTTTCCAGTGCGGTAAATTCAGGCAATAATTGATGGAATTGAAATATAAAACCTAAATTTAGGTTCCTGAATTTAGATAAGTTTTTGTCATTCATGGTCAGAATGTCTTCATTGTTGATGCGCAATTCGATTCCGTTTTCAACGGTTGGCTTGTCTAAAGTACCGAGAATTTGCAAAAGTGTCGTTTTCCCGGCACCGGAAGCACCTACTATGGAAACAATTTCTCCCTTTTGAATATGCAAATCTACTCCTTTTAATACGTGAAGTTGATCATAATATTTATGTAGATTTTTTGCTTGGATCATTTTAAAACTGTTTTGACAAAGAAACAAAGATTTTAGTGATTATTGAAAGCATCATAGTAAATTTTGATTTGACAAAGTATAAACTTTAGTTAAGAGGGAATATTCGAAGGATTTTAATGAATAACTTTGACTTTAAATCATATATAATGAAAAAAATAATTGGGTTTTTTTTGGCGCTGTTGCCTTTTTCATTTTGTGCAAAAGAAAAGAATGTTATTTTGCCTAAAAGCATAGAAACTAAAAATATGGAAATACAAAACGAAATTGAAGTTGCAACCTTTGCGGGAGGTTGTTTTTGGTGTACTGAAGCAGTTTTTTTAGAACTGGACGGTGTTAGTAAAGTGGTTTCAGGATACATTGGAGGAAACACGTTAAATCCTACGTATCAGGAAATTGGTACTGGAGAAACCGGCCATGCTGAGGCGATTGAGATTACATTTGATCCTAATAAAATCAGTTTTGGTGAGCTTTTGGAAATATTTTTTGCCACACACGATCCCACGACATTGAACCGTCAGGGGAATGATGTAGGGACACAATACCGCAGTGAAATTTTTTACCATAATCCTTTCCAGAAACAAATGTCCGAAGATTATATGGCTTTAATGACTACTGAAAATACGTTTGGCAAACCAATTGTTACCAAAGTTTCTCCAGCCCCCAAGTTTTATGTTGCGGAAAATTACCACCAAAACTATTACAATCAGAACAAAACGCAGGGATATTGCAGCTATGTTATCACGCCCAAAATTGATAAGTTGAAAAAATTATATCAAGCTAAGCTAAAAAAATAATTGGCATTAGATTTGTAAGTAGTTTGAAAATAATAATCAAAATACCATGACAGAACAAGTGTCCGTTATTGCAGTAAATAACAAAACTAGAGATTTGGTGTTGGGAATTCTGTTTGATTCCATTGGAATGCTTTCATTTACCGTCCCCTTAATCGGTGAATTTTCAGATGTAATTTGGGCTCCTTTAGCCGGTTTTTTGATGACTTGGATGTATAAAGGAATAATAGGTCGAGTGGGAGGAGTAGTGACATTTCTGGAAGAAATTTTACCATTTTCGGATTTTATACCAACGTTTACCTTAACCTGGATTTATAATTATGTAATTAAAAACAAAAATGCCTCGTAATTCGAGGCATTTTTAGTTAGTCGTTAAAAAGAAATCCTAATCCCATGCGTTTCAGCATTTTTTTTTCGAAAGCCCAAAAGAATTTGAACTGTCCAAATAAAAAACCAATTAGAACCAAAAGTACTTGATAGATTGGGAAAATTAAAATTAATCTGATAGGAGTGAACCAATAGCTTAAATCTTCTTTTGTAATTCCAAGCCAAAAACAAAACGGTTTTGAAAGCCATGCCGATGCCGATCCGGTTATTGCAAAAACAATAAATATAAGGGTAAGTTGAAAATTAGTTTCAATTCCCCATCGCTGTTTAAGTTTGTTCATTTTTATTTATAATGAATACAAATATAGCAACATTATCTGATGGGGACAAAACCAAAAAGTTTTTGTTTGTACGTGTTTTGAAAATAAATCATATAATTGTATATCAAATAATTTACCTCGTACCCATAATCAATATTAGGGTCATAATTGATTGTCATTTCGTACAAATTGGGATCATATCGTTGCGGTTGCAACACCCGACTGTTCCATTCACTCACATAAAACTGGTTTTTGTTTTCAAAAAAAGATTGAGAATGATATTGTCGTGGGAATGCTCTTGAATTGAGCCAGGTATTAAAACCGGGATCAATAATAATCACTTCATATTCCAGTTTGTCATTGGCAATTCTTACCGTATCGCCTTGAGCCGCAACTGATTTTTCAGTATTTGGAAAAGCAGACTTTGAGGTAGTACAGCCCAAAAGCAAACAAAAAATGACAATTATTATATAGTAGCTATTCTTCATGATAATAAAATTGAATTATAAAGTTACATAAAACAAATCATTGATTGGTATACTGTTAAGTAAAAAAAGAGGCTGTTTTTATCAAACAGCCTCTCATTAAATATTTAAGAAGGAAAAATTAACCTAATATACTAATAATTTGTGAGGCTAATTCAGTACCAATTCTATCTTGGGCTTCTCCTGTTGCCGCTCCAATGTGTGGAGTCAACGAGATTTTATGATTCATCAAAATAGCCATTTCAGGAGTTGGTTCGTTTTCAAAAACATCTAGTCCAGCAAATAATACTTTTCCGCTGTCTAATGCTTTTACTAATGCAACTTCGTCAATAACGCCGCCACGAGCGCAGTTTACAATACCTACACCGTCTTTCATTATAGCCAATTCTTTTTCTCCAATGATGTAACCATCTTGTGCAGGAACGTGTAACGTAATGAAATCAGCTTCTTTGAATAAAGATTCCAATGATTGAGAGACGATATTTGTTGTGATGGATTGTCCGTCAAAAAATTCAACTTTAACATCAACTTGCGGGATAAAACTATCGGCAGCAATAACTTTCATTCCTAATCCTAACGCCATTTTAGCGGTAGCTTGACCAATACGGCCAATTCCAACAATTCCAAGTGTTTTTCCTCTTAATTCGATTCCGTTTGCGTATGCTTTCTTCAAACCATCAAAGTTGGTATCTCCTTCAAGCGGCATGTTTCTGTTCGAATCATGTAAAAAACGAGCACCAGAAAATAAGTGTGCAAAAACTAATTCTGCAACTGATCCTGAGGATGAAGCTAGAGTGTTTATTACGTGAATCCCTTTGCTTTTCGCATAATCCACATCAATATTATCCATTCCTACACCGCCACGACCTATAATTTTCAATCCTGGGCAAGCATCAATGATATCTTTACGAACTTTAGTCGCACTACGAACCAAAACTACGCTTACATTATTTTCATTAACAAAATTAGCCACCTGTTCTTGCGCTACTTTAGTCGTTATAACTTCAAATCCACCTTTTTCTAAAGCTAATATTCCACTTTTAGAAATTCCGTCATTGGCTAATACTTTCATTTTTTATGTCATTGCGAGGAAAGAAGCAATCTAGTCCTCATATTATTTTTATTTTATTTTTCTGGAGCTATTTCCCGCTATCCGTTACAATCTTTCTAGTCCTGAACTTGTTTCAGGATCCTGAAACAAGTTCAGGACTAGAAAGGATTTTCACTGCTATCAGGGCTAGGAATCCAGAATTCAATTGCTATTTTGTATAACTGAAAAGTGCGGCTAAAAACTAGACTTTGGCTTCCAATTCTTTCATTACATCCACTAACACCTGAACACTTTCTAACGGAAGCGCATTATACATAGAAGCTCTGTAACCACCTACTGAACGGTGCCCCGGTAATCCAGATATTCCCGCTGCTTTCCACATTGTATCAAATGTCTCTGCATGCGCTTCGTCATTCAATAAAAAAGTAGCATTCATGTTCGAACGATCTTCAACAGCTGCAGCTCCTTTGAATAATGGGTTTCTGTCAATTTCTCCATAAAGCAATGCCGCTTTAGCATTGTTTATTTTTTCAATAGCAGCAATTCCACCAAGGTTTTTCAACCATTGTAGCGTCAATAAAGATGCGTAAACAGGGAAAACAGGCGGTGTATTGTACATGCTTTCGGCTTTGATATGTTTGGCGTAATCCAGCATACTTGGGATTATTCTACCATTTTTACCTAAAATTTCTTCTTTTACAACAATCAAAGTAGTTCCTGCGGGACCCATATTTTTTTGTGCTCCTGCATAAATCAAATCAAATTTAGAAAAATCCAATTCTCTTGAAAAAATATCAGAACTCATATCGCATACAAGTGGCATATCAACTGATGGAAATTCTTTCATTTGCGTTCCAAAAATAGTGTTATTACTGGTGCAATGGAAATAATCAGCATCTGCTGATATTGTATATCCTTTTGGAATATGATTGTAATTTTGTTCTTTTGAGGAAGCGACAACAACTGTATCTCCAAAAAGTTTTGCTTCTTTTATAGCTGCTGCTGCCCAAGTTCCTGTATCAAGATAAGCCGCTTTTCCGCCTTCACTCATCAAGTTATAAGGAACCATTAAAAATTCTAAACTTGCTCCGCCAGCAAGAAATAATGCTTGATATCCTTTGCCTTCGAGACCTAAAAGTTCAAGAACGATGGCTCTCGCTTCATCCATTACCGCAACGAAGTCTTTGCTTCTGTGCGAAATTTCTAAAAGTGATAATCCGGAATCGTTAAAATTTAAAATTGCTTGTGCTGATTTTTCAAAAACTTCTTGCGGTAAAATACAAGGTCCTGCGCTGTAGTTGTGTTTTTTCATGGTGTAGTTTATGTCCAAAAAATTAAAATGCAAATTTCGACAATAGGAGTTTAAAAAGCGTTAATTTATTCGGAATAATTGAACTTTTTTTGGCTATATCGTTAACATAAATGAAATTGTATCTGTGTTATCTGCGTAATTCCATAATCGGGGATTTTGAGTTTGTCCAAATGCCACGCTGTTTTCTATAGTTTCATCAGCAACAATACATTGTAACAGTTCATTTTCAGACTTTAATCTCATTTTTAATTCATTTAGATCATCGTAAAACTCATAAAAAACACTCGAAATAGGCGAGGCATGACTTTGATCTTCTTTTAAAGTCAGAAATCCATTATCCAATAATTTAAAATTACTCATCAGGAAAACGGCTTTGTTGTAATCGTAATTGTTAGCGTATTTTTCGTAATGAATTACGTCTTGGTAGGCAAATATCGCTTCAAAAAAAGGAACAAAGGAATATCCTTTCGGCACAAAAAGTTTAGAAACATTGCGGCAACCTAATCCAAAATAGCGAAAAATATCTTCGCCCAAAGCAGTAAGTTGTTCTTTGGTTTCATTTGCGGTCAAAACCGCTACTGAATTTCTGCTTTTTCGAATAATGGAAGGTTTGTCTTTAAAATAATATTCAAAGTAACGAGCTGTGTTGTTACTTCCTGTAGCTATTACGGCATCAAAATTTTCTAATTTTCCATCTACGAAAGTGATAGTATTAGCAAATTCAGGATTAACCGCAATAATGTATTTCGCTAAAAAAGGCAATAAATGCTGATCGTTTGATGATGTTTTTACCAGCACATTATTTCCTGTAATCAAAACCGAAAGGAAATCGTGAAAACCTACCAAAGGAATATTACCGGCAAGAATCAACGCGACATTTTTAGGCTCTCGGATCGGAATTGTGTAGCTTGAAAGCCATTTATTCAGATTCTCTTCTGTTAAAGCTTCTGCCCAAGAATGTATAGAGAAATAGACGTTTTCAGGAGTGTACCAGCCATTGTGCGATTGTGATAAATGTATTAATTCAACAAAAGCATCAAAAAACGTTTCGTTGCGCAAAACGGCCGGATTTTTTAAAGTGTTATTTTCAGAAAACTGACTTAAAAATTTTCCTAATTCAACAAAAACACTTTTTTTTGTTTCTAATGTCATAATGTTTGCTTATGAATAGTTTTGATTGTAATTTTGCACAAAAATAAGCTATAAAACGTATAGTTAAAAGATTAAAAGAGGAAAGATATGAGAATCTTAAATCCAAAATCTTATTTCCTTAATCCTAAATTAAAAAGATGGCAATTATAATTACAGACGAATGTATCAATTGTGGTGCTTGTGAACCCGAGTGCCCAAATACAGCAATATACGAAGGAGCGGACGATTGGAGATATAAAGACGGAACAAAACTAAAAGGGAAAGTGATTTTACCTGATGGAACCGAAATTGATTCTGATGAAGCTCAAACTCCCATTTCTGATGAAGTGTATTATATTGTACCGGGAAAATGTACTGAATGTAAAGGTTTTCATGATGAGCCACAATGTGCGGCTGTATGTCCTGTAGATTGTTGTATTCCGGATGACAATCACGTCGAAAGCGAAGAAACGTTACTGAATAGACAAGCGTTTTTACACAACGAATAAAATAGTATTCGGCATTAAATCAAACCAAGAATCCTGAGTGCTACGCTCGGGGTTTTTTGTTTTGTTTTTGTAGTGTGACCATACTACGCGGATCGTTAGCATATATTTTCCGTCAATAATAGCGGTTAGTAAGTATTCAATTTTGGGAGAGTAAGCGAAATAAAAAAAGGGCTGTAATTGACAGCCCTTTTATAATCATTGGATAATTGAATTAGAAATTAAATCCCAATCGAGCGTAATAATAGGCACCACTGAATCCCATTTGTACTGAATCCCAATATCCTCCTGCTTCAGTATTTCCTTGCTCATCTTGTTTGTCAGGGTAAATATTGAAGAGGTTATTGCTTCCAATGCTTAATTTTAATTGCTTCGATAATTTGTAGCCTAAAGTTAAATCAGTAATCGTTTTTGCGTTGTATACGTCATCTTCATCAGCATAATCCACAAGAACTACTTTACTAAAATGGGTGAAAGCTAAACCAGCATCGAATTTATTTTTAGAATAATTAAGATTTAAGCCAAATTTACTTTTTGGCGCTGAAGCCAATAAGAACGCTTTTTCACGTTTTCCAAAAAAAGTACCTTCGTCTAAACTTCCGTTTTTCACATTGTCAATTTTCATGTCATTGATATTTCCAACCAACGTCGCTCCCAATTTTGAATCGCCAAATGTTTTTTTCCATGCAAAAACTAAATCTAAACCAGCTGTTCTTGTATCAACACCATTGGTAAAAAATTGGGCAGCTGAAACACCAAGATTTAGTTGGCTTGCATCAAAATAGCCAGTTAAAACAATTCTGTCTTTTACCTTAATATAATATCCATCGACTGTAGCTGTAAAATCTCCAAAATTTGAAGTAAAACCTAATGATGCATTAACTGCTTTTTCCTCATTTAATTTCCCGATTCCAAATGCTTGCGTTACAGGGCTATTGTTTGGTGAGAGTAGCACTTCTGTTGCTCCTCCGGCATTAAAATTAGTAAAACGTAAGTTGTAGTAAATTTGTGCCAATGAAGGTGCTCTAAATCCTGTGCTTAACGAACCTCTAAAATTAATGTTTTTCGAAGCTTTAAGTCTAGTCGCTATTTTTCCATTAACAGTACTTCCAAAATCACTGTAGTTTTCAAAACGAACCGCTGCACTTACTAAAAAACTATCCGTTATATCAAATTCTGTATCCGTATATAAAGACAAGTTCGTACGACTTTTATCAACGACATTTGCGGGACTATATCCCGGAAACCCTTGAGAACCTCCTGGTCTTGGCTCTCCAGAAATAGGATCGATTGGAGCAGATTGAGTTGCAGGATTAGTTATAGGAAATCCATTGGTGTCATAAGTAGCGTAAGAACCTTGTTCTCCGGCAAAAATGTTGAATTTTTCAGTTCTGAATTCTGCTCCAAATGCAAGATTCATTCCTGATAAAACGGAACTGTAGTTTTTTGAAAAATCAAAATTAGTTGTGTTTTGGCTCAAACTATGCCCTCCGGCATCAAATTCTGTTGGAGAAGCATCTTCCAATGAAGCATTGATAGTTCCTTTGATGAAATAATGGAAAAGGTTTTTTCCAAATGTATTGCTAATGTCTATTTTCCAACCACTTGCCGTTTCAGTTCTAAAACCTGCAGCAATAGAGTTGTCAATAATATTTGACGTAATTCTAGGGGTGTAACCTCCAGGATATACGGATTCTACTACTCTTTCACCATCATTTCTTGTAAAAGCATATGCATCCGTATCTCTATAGTTTCTTCCGCCAAAAGCGTAAAATTCAGTTTTATCGGATACGGGAATAGCCATGTTTCCAAAAAAATTGAATCCTTGAATTTCTGCTTCACCAAAACCTTTTCTGAAATCATATCCAGGTCGCAAGGTTTTATTTTTACTTAAATATTCTGTGGTAAAATTAGCAAAACCGCCTTTTTCTCCAATCGCAACACCATAATTAGCTGCTACTTTTATAGAACCACCATCAAAACTTTTATTTTTGCCTTTAGAATTACCGAAACCATTTTGGTCTAATCGATTGCCATCTGTATTAGCGGTTCCCGGAAGAAAATCTCCTTTTGCATTTGTATTATAGGCACCGTAAGTTACGGCACCAGTTAATTCATTTACATTGTCATTCATAACAATATTGATCACTCCTGCTATAGCGTCAGATCCATATTGTGCAGCAGCACCATCTCTCAAAATTTCAATTCTTTTTATTGAAGATGCCGGAATCGCATTCAAATCTGTTCCGGTATTTCCCCTTCCACGAGTTCCAAAAAGATTAACAAGAGACGATTGGTGTCTTCTTTTTCCGTTTATCAAAACGAGCGTTTGATCAGGGCCTAAACCTCTTAGTGAAGCGGGGTCAACATGATCTGCACCGTCAGAACCTGATTGTTTGTTCGCATTGAATGAAGGTGCAACATATTGGAGTAATTCATTAATTTCTAATTTTCCGCTTTGTGTCGTTACGTCTCTTACGTTAATGATATCAATGGGGACCGCTGAATTTACCACCGTTCTTTTTGAGTTTCTGGAACCCACAATTACAATATCTTTCAGGACTTCTCCGCCCTCTTCTGATAAAACAACCTTGATAAAAGTGCCTGTAACCAATTTTTCGATAGTAGAGAATCCTACATAACTAAAAACTAAAGTGGCACCTTCTTTCACTTTTATTTTATATCCTCCATCGCTGTCGGTGGAAACCCCGTTGTTCGTTCCTTTCTCGATAATGTTAACACCTGGTAATCCAGCACCAGTATTATCTTGTACTACACCCGAAACTTCCTTTTGGGCAAAAAGAAGCGTGACGTTTAATAGGAATAATAATAATATAAATTTTTTCATAATAAGATGTGTTTAGTCCTTTGTTTAGTTTTAAATTATTCGCAATATAATTTTTTTTAACAAAATATTAGAACATAATTTATTTTTTTTTTAAAAATGTATGATACCTGTTTAAACTGCGATTTTTATCAATTTAAATATTATTAAAATCTTATCTTTGCAAACTTTTGAGCGACCGCTGAATTCACAAATAGCGTGTGATACGTAAAAAAAGTTTCGTAAGATCTGTTGCGAAATAACAACAGGTTTACGACAAAATATTCCATTAAAAATAAAATATTATCCACATATGAAAGCAGGAATTGTAGGATTACCAAATGTTGGAAAATCAACATTATTCAATTGTTTATCCAATGCAAAAGCGCAGAGTGCCAACTTTCCTTTTTGTACTATTGAGCCGAATATAGGTGTTGTAAATGTACCAGATCCGAGAATTGAAAAATTAGAAGAATTGGTGAAACCGGAACGCGTTCAAATGGCAACGGTTGATATCGTTGATATCGCAGGATTGGTAAAAGGTGCCAGTAAAGGAGAAGGATTAGGAAATCAATTTCTTGGAAACATCAGAGAATGTAATGCCATTATTCACGTTTTGCGTTGTTTTGACAACGATAATATCGTACACGTTGACGGAAATGTAAATCCAATTCGTGATAAAGAAACGATTGATATCGAATTGCAGTTGAAGGACTTAGAAAACGTTGAAAAACGTCTGGAAAAAGTAAATCGTGCCGCAAAAACAGGCAACAAAGAAGCGCAAACCGAAAAAGCACTTTTAGACCGAATCAGAGAGACGTTACTTCAGGCAAAATCTGCCAGAACGGTAACTCCTCAAAATAATGATGAGGAAATTTTGATGGAAGGGTTTCAATTGATTACGGCAAAACCAGTATTATATGTTTGTAATGTGGATGAAAACTCAGCTGTTAGCGGAAATAAATATGTGGACCAAGTTCGGGAGTTGGTAAAAGATGAAGATGCCGAAGTGATTATCCTTTCGGTTGGTGCTGAAGCTGATATTACCGAATTAGAAAGTTACGAAGAGCGTCAGGTTTTCTTAGAAGACATGGGTTTGACGGAGCCTGGAGCGTCAGTTCTTATTCGTGCAGCCTATAAATTATTGAAGCAACAAACCTATTTTACAGCAGGTGTGAAAGAAGTTCGTGCTTGGACTATTGATATTGGATCCACTGCTCCACAAGCCGCAGGAGTGATTCACACTGATTTCGAAAAAGGATTTATTCGTGCCGAAGTTATTGCGTATGAAGATTTCGTTCAATATGGTTCAGAAGCTAAATGTAAAGAAGCCGGGAAATTTAAAGTAGAGGGAAAAGAATATGTCGTAAAAGACGGAGATGTAATGCATTTTAGATTTAACGTGTAGTCATTGCGAGGATCGAAGCAATCACATTAAATAAATTTAGAAACCTGCAAGAGTAATTTTGCAGGTTTTTTTTTTGTACCTGATCCAGCTTTCCACTTCAAACGAAGTTCACTGAACTCCAATTAAAATATAAGTTTAGTGAAGTAATATTTTTCTGGCAATCTCTTTTTTCTAAGACAAAAAGGAGCTTCCTTTGGTCGCTCTTTTTTATCAAGAAAAAATAAGATTGTTCTGCAAAATGCTTTCCGTTTCACTCTGGGGTAAAATTAATCTGTGAAAAATGACGTTTGGTTTTTTATTTTCATAATCTGTGAATCAGTAGGTAATTTTTTTGTGGCAGAGCCGATTTTTAGTACTTTTAAAAAAAACTGATTCTCATGAAAATAATCGCTTTTGGCGCAAGCCCCAGCAAAAACTCTATCAATAAAAAATTAGCGACTTACGCAGCAAATCTTTTCGCAAATGCAGAAGTTGAGGTTTTGGATTTAAACGATTTCCAAATGCCAATATATACCGTTGACATTGAAGAAGAAATTGGTCAGCACGAATTAGCCAAAGCTTTTCTGGCTAAAATTGCCACCGCCGATGTTTTAGTGGTTTCAATGGCAGAAAATAACGGAAATTATTCTGCTGCTTTCAAGAATATTTTTGACTGGTGCACCAGAATAAAAGCTAAAGTTTTTCAGGAAAAACCAATGTTGCTGATGGCAACTTCGCCGGGAGCTAAAGGTGGAGCAAATGTTTTGGGAATTGCAAAAAATGCCTTTCCATTTTACGGTGGAAATATTAAAACAACGTTTTCATTGCCTAGTTTCGAAGCTAATTTTGATGTCGAAAATGGTAAAATTACCGATGCCGAGTTGGATAATCAATTGAAAGAAATTATTAATAATTTTAATAGCTGAATTTATAGCAATTTGAAATCTGCAATCTAAAATCGTTACTCCTAAATCACGAATCGTTTGTCAACATCATTCTTGATAACTTTGGTGCTTTGGTATTTTAAAATGTATCGAATTACACTACATTAGCACAAAATCCACAAATTTTACAATGTCCGAACAAAATCAATATACCGAAGATAATATTCGGTCACTCGACTGGAAAGAACATATTCGCATGCGGCCCGGAATGTACATCGGGAAACTGGGTGATGGATCTTCGCCGGATGATGGTATTTATATTCTTTTAAAAGAAGTTCTTGATAACTGTATCGATGAATTTGTCATGGGCGCCGGTAAAACGATCGAGGTATCTATAAAAGATAAAACGGTTACGGTACGGGATTATGGACGTGGAATTCCACTGGGAAAAGTGATTGATGTAGTTTCTAAAATGAATACCGGAGGAAAATACGATTCGTTGGCATTTAAGAAATCAGTTGGTTTGAATGGAGTAGGGACAAAAGCCGTGAATGCGTTGTCGAATTATTTCCGTGTAGAATCTGTTCGTGATGAAAAACAGAAAGCAGCCGAATTCTCTGCTGGAAATCTTGTTCTCGAAGAAGGTATTATTGAGACAACGAAGCGAAAAGGAACCAAAGTAACTTTTATTCCGGATGAATCGATTTTCAAAAACTATAAATTTAGATTTGAGTATATTATCAAAATGCTCAAAAACTATTGTTACCTAAACAACGGTTTGACTATTATTTTTAACGGAGAAAAATATTTTTCTGAGAATGGTCTGAAAGATTTATTAGAAGAAACCATTCACGCCGAAGATTTGGAATATCCGATCATTCACTTGAAAGGGGATGATATCGAGATGGCTTTAACACACAGTAAAACACAGTATAGCGAAGAATATCATTCATTCGTAAACGGACAGAATACCACCCAAGGAGGAACGCACTTAGCGGCGTATCGCGAAGCCATAGTAAAAACTATTCGGGAATTTTACAATAAAAGTTTTGAAGCATCAGATGTTCGAAAATCGATTGTTACTGCGATTAGCATCAAAGTGATGGAACCCGTTTTTGAATCGCAGACTAAAACCAAATTAGGTTCAACTGATATGGGTTCTGAACCGGGAATGCCTTCGGTAAGAACTTTTGTAAACGATTTTGTAAAAACGAAATTGGATAATTATTTACATAAGAATCCTCCAACTGCGGAAGCCTTATTGCGAAAAATTATTCAAGCCGAAAGAGAGCGTAAAGAACTGTCTGGGATTCGGAAATTGGCAACAGATCGCGCTAAAAAAGCGAATTTACACAACAAGAAATTAAGAGATTGCCGCGCGCACCTTCCGGATACTAAAAACCCTAAAAATTTGGAAAGCACGCTTTTCATTACTGAGGGAGATTCGGCTTCCGGATCTATCACCAAATCACGTGACGTAAATACACAGGCCGTTTTTAGTTTACGTGGTAAGCCATTGAATTCGTATGGAATGAGCAAGAAAATTGTTTATGAAAATGAAGAGTTCAATTTATTGCAAGCGGCTTTGGATATTGAAGACGGATTGGAAAAATTACGATACAATAATATCGTGATTGCAACCGATGCTGATGTCGATGGAATGCACATTCGATTGTTATTAATTACGTTCTTTCTTCAGTTTTTTCCCGAGTTGATTAAGGAAGGTCATTTGTATATTTTGCAAACCCCACTTTTTAGAGTTCGAAACAAGAAAGAAACCATTTATTGCTACTCTGAAGAAGAACGTAGAAATGCTATCGAAAAATTAAAACCTAAACCAGAAATCACCCGATTTAAGGGATTGGGAGAGATTTCTCCAGATGAGTTCAAAAATTTCATAGGAGAAACCATTCGTTTAGATCCTATTATGATGGATAAAAATACTTCTATTGAACAATTATTGTCTTTCTATATGGGTAAAAATACTCCAGACAGGCAAGAATTTATCATCAAGAATTTGAAAGTAGAATTAGATGTAATTGAGAAAGTTTAAATCGTTAAAAAATGCCTACAAAAAAAACACTGAATTTTATCGCTATATTACTTGTGATTAGTTTGTCAACTGTTTTTTTTATTAAAATTAGTAATGATCACAAAGAATGTGATCAAGTCGTAAATAAAGAGTTGGATAAAAATGGAATTGAGGCTGTAAAAGAAGATCATGTTTGTAATGAAAAATATTCTTTTTAGCATTTTTAGAACAAAATTAAATTAATTAGTATTCAATAGAATATATTTAATGAAAGACGAAGAAAATACAGTTTCAGATAATCCACAAAATAAAATTTTATTTTCTCAAGTAGTCGCGCTATTGCAAAATGCCCGTCAACAGGTTTTGCGTACCGTAAATTCAACAATGGTATATACCTATTTTGAAATAGGAAGAATGATTGTTGAAGAAGAGCAAAGCGGAAAAGAACGAGCTGAATATGGAAAGCAACTACTAAAAGGACTTTCTGAACAGTTGACTATTGAATTTGGAAAAGGGTTTTCTACTGATAATTTAGAAAATATGAGGAAGTTTTATTTAGCTTACTCAATTTCCGAGTCACTGACTCGGATTTTACAAATTCAAAAATCCCAGTCACTGACCGGGGAATTTAAATCTCAAAAAGCGCAGACAGTGACTGCGGATTTAAATAAATTTGATTATGAAACATTATCTTCGTTTTTTAAATTGACTTGGACACATTATGTTTTCTTAATGCGAATTGACGATGAAAAAGAAAGACGTTTTTACGAAATAGAATCCGAAAAATACAATTGGAGTGTTCGAGAATTAAAACGACAATATGATTCAGCTCTTTATACACGATTGGCTTTAAGTCGGGACAAAGAAGGAGTTTTGAAACTTTCGGAACAAGGTCAGATTATAGAGAAACCAAAAGACCTTATCAAAGATCCTTATATTTTAGAATTTTTGGGTTTACCAGAATTGCATCAGTATTCTGAATCGGAATTAGAGGAAGAAATTGTCAGTAAACTAGAACATTTTTTATTAGAATTAGGTCATGGTTTTACTTTTGTCGCAAGACAGAACAGAATTACTTTTGACGATAAACATTTTCGAATCGATTTGGTTTTTTACAACAGAATTCTTAGATGTTTTGTGCTGATTGACTTAAAAATAGGCGAATTAAAACACCAAGATTTAGGACAAATGCAAATGTATGTCAATTATTACGACAGAGAAATGCGTTTGGAAGACGAAAATAAAACAATAGGAATTGTTTTATGCCAAAACAAAAGTGATTTGGTTGTAGAATATACTTTACCAGAAAATAATGAGCAAATTTTTGCTAGTAAATACAAAACAATTCTGCCAAGCAGAGAAGATTTAATACAATTAATTTCGGAATCAAGATAATGAAAGACGAAGAAGACGATAACATATTACCGGAAGGTCAAGAAGAAGAAAATACAGTTGGAGAAGATGCTTTTGAAGATATAATTTCTACAGGAGGACAACATTTTTACGATAATCAAGAAGACGGAAACGATACCATTACCAAAGTTACGGGAATGTACAAGGACTGGTTTCTGGATTACGCTTCGTATGTGATTCTGGAACGTGCAGTTCCGGCGATTGAAGATGGTTTTAAACCGGTTCAACGTCGCATCATGCACTCTTTAAAGGAATTAGATGACGGCCGTTATAATAAAGTTGCCAATGTTGTTGGACACACCATGCAATATCATCCTCACGGAGATCAAAGTATTGGTGATGCGATGGTACAAATTGGACAAAAAGAATTATTGATAGACTGTCAGGGAAACTGGGGAAATATACTAACGGGAGATGGCGCTGCGGCTTCCCGATACATTGAAGCGCGTTTGTCTAAATTTGCTTTGGAAGTTATTTACAGTCCAAAAATTACAGATTGGGGTGTTTCTTACGATGGTCGTCGTGCAGAACCCAATAATCTGCCTGTAAAATTTCCATTATTATTAGCTTCTGGAGCAGAAGGAATTGCTGTTGGTCTTTCCACGAAAGTGTTACCTCATAATTTTAATGAATTAATTGATTCGTCAATAAAAATATTAAAAGGAAAACCATTTACCTTATATCCGGATTTCTTGACACAAGGTATTGCTGATGTGTCCAATTATAATGATGGATTGCGCGGCGGACGTGTACGTGTACGTGCCAAAATTGGTCAGCTGGATAAAAATACCTTGGTGATTACCCAAATTCCGTTCTCAACAAATACGACCACTTTGATTGACAGTATTTTGAAGGCAAATGAGAAAGGGAAAATCAAAATCAAGAAAATTGAGGATAATACCGCGGCTGAGGTTGAGATATTAATTCACCTTTTTCCGGGAGTTTCTCCAGATAAAACGATCGATGCATTGTTTGCTTTTACGGCGTGTGAAACTTCGGTAGCACCATTAGGTTGTGTGATTGAGGATAATAAACCGTTGTTTATTGGGGTTTCGGAAATGTTGAAAATTTCAACGAACAGAACAGTTCAATTACTGAAAAGCGAACTCGAAATTCAATTGAGTGAATTGGAAGAACAATGGCATTTTCTTTCGTTGGAACGTATTTTTATCGAAAATAAAATCTACCGTGACATTGAAGAACAAACGACTAGAGAAGGCGTACTCAAAGCGGTTGATGATGGTTTGAAACCGCATACAAAACACTTAAAACGAGCTGTTACCGAAGAAGATATCTTGCGTTTATTGGATATCCGAATTATGCGTATTTCCAAATTTGACAGTAATAAAGCGCAGGATAAAATCGAATCGTTGGAAGGGGATATTGAACAAGTAAAACACAATTTAGAAAATCTGATTGATTTTGCGATTGCCTATTTCACTAGATTAAAAGAGAAGTACGGCAAAGGGCGGGAACGTCAAACGGAGCTCCGTATTTTTGATGATATCGAAGCGACCAAAGTAGTTTTACGAAACACTAAATTATACGTCAATAAAGAAGAAGGTTTTGTGGGTACTAGCTTGAAGAAAGACGAATACGTCACAGATTGTTCTGATATTGATGATGTAATTGTTTTTCTGCGTGACGGAAAAATGATGATTACCAAAGTAGATGCGAAGACCTTTGTAGGAAAAGATATTATACACATTGCTATTTTTGACAAAAGCGACAAGCGTACCATTTATAACATGATTTACCGTGATGGAAAATCTGGGCCTTCATATATAAAACGATTCAATGTTTCGGGAGTGACCCGAGACAAAGCGTATGATTTAACCAATGAAACGGCAGGTTCTCAAGTAGTGTATTTTTCTTGTAATCCAAATGGAGAAGCGGAAGTTATTACGATATTATTGCGTCAGGTAGGAAGTGTTAAAAAATTGAAATTCGATATTGATTTTGCCAGTTTAACGATAAAAGGGAGGGCTTCCAAAGGAAATTTGGTAACTAAATATCCAATTAAAAAAATAGAACTGAAGGAGAAAGGAATTTCTACTTTATTGCCAAGAAAAGTCTGGTTTGATGACACTGTACAGCGTTTAAACGTAGATGCAAGAGGGGAGTTATTAGGAGAGTTCAGACCAAATGATAAAATTTTAGTCATATCGCAATCCGGGAAAATAAAAGTAATTACACCGGAACTATCTACTCATTTTGATGAAGATATGGTAGTTTTGGAAAAATGGGTTCCGAAGAAACCAATTTCAGCTATTTATTATGATGGCGAAAAAGAGCGGTATTACATCAAACGTTTTTTGGTGGAAACCGAAAATAAAGAAGAAAGTTTTATCACGGAGCATCCTAATTCACAATTAGAGATTGTATCAACAGATTATCGTCCGGTAGCAGAATTAATTTTTACAAAAATAAAAGGAGTTCAAAAAGAGACTATGACGGTAGACATAGAATCATTTATTTCCGTAAAAGGATTTAGAGCTTTAGGAAATCAATTGACAACCGATAAGCTAAAACAAGTAAACCTGCTTGAATCTTTACCATATGAAATCCCTATTGAGATTATCCGTGAGGATTTAGAAGTAAAAGGAGAAACGGATGCTGATGATGCGGATATTCAATTAGACGATGACGGTCAGATTACTTTATCTTTAGAATAAAAGAAGCTCCCGCAAGGGAGCTTTTTTATTAAATAAAAAAATTTTATTATTTATTTTTCTTCATTTTCATGTTTAGTACTTCAACTAATAATGAGAATGATATCGCAAAGTACAAGTACCCTTTTGGTACTGGTGAAACGTGACTTCCAAAGATTAAAGCATTCGATAAATGAGCACTTTCAGTAAGCAGCATCATTCCAATAAGAATCAAAAACGATAAACCAAGTATTTGAATTGAAGGATGCTTGTTGACAAAGTTTCCAACAGGAACAGCAAATTGCATCATAATTAATACAGAAATAACCACAGCGGTAATCATAATATACAAAGCACCTTCAACGCCGTTAGTCATACCTACCGCGGTAAGAATACTATCAAAAGAGAAAACTAAATCAATCATTATAATTTGAAAAAGTACATTTTGAAACGATTTTGTGGCCGATTTTCCTAACTCTTTTTCTTCATGCCCTTTTTCGTCTACTTTTTCTCTAATTTCATTCGTACTCTTGTAAATTAAGAATAATCCACCCGCCAGTAAAATAAGGCTTTGACCTGTTATTCCCGCTGAAAACCAACTGAAATCAATATGAAACCAAGGTTCTTTCATTTGAATTAATAAATTAATACCAAACAAAAGCGCGATTCTCATGAACATGGCAAGAAACATTCCGATTTTTGTGGCTCTTTTACGTTGTTCGACAGGTAATTTGCCGGTGGCAATTGATATGAAAATGATATTGTCGATTCCTAACACAATCTCCAGAAATGTTAATGTTAAAAGGGCAATCCACGCATCCGGATTTAAAAATACTTCCATGATTATTTAATTATAGTTTATACTATTTAGTCAGCAATCTTTGTAACCGTTCCTCTTTGTTTAGCGTCAGAACCCACCATACCAAATTCAAAGATATATGAATTTTTTGTGGTTGTCAAGATTTTCATACCAATGGCTTTTTCTTCTGCCATGTTTTTTGGGTGTAATTTCAGTAAAACATACTCGCAATCGTTTACCCATCGTATCGAAGCGGTGTCAGTCTTTCCCTCAAAAGTTTCTATTTCTATACTGTCGTTTCTTTCAAAAACAGTTGTTTTCTTGATACCGTCAACTTCATATTCAAATTTGAATTTACCGGTTTTGAAATCTTTGCAATTGCGCTCCGCATCATAGCATGACAACAGTAGCAGTAGTGGGAGGAGGAATGTTATTTTTTTCATTTTTAAATTATTTATTTTTTTACGAACTAATCCAGCTGTACGTTGCAACTCCCATGTCTAAAATCTTTTTTTCTATTGACAAAAAAGGAGCTTCCTTTGGTCGCTCTTTTTAGTCAAGAAAAAATAGCTTTAAGCCTTGCGGGTTTTCACTTCCATCTGGGGTAATGCATTATTGTATTTTAATATCGTATTTGTCCAGAAGACCAATAATTCCTTCTGTCGAAAATTTTGCTTTTTTCATCGGATTGAATTCAGGATCAATTTTAAAATTAGTTGCTTTCGAAAAATCGGCGCCGGCTAATTGTGTATTGTTAAAAATAGCACCATCTAAATTACTGTTGTCAAAAACAGCACTCGTAAGATTGGTTCCAACAAAACTGACCTCTCGCAACGAACAGGAATTGAATTTTATTTTTGGCATTTTTTTGTTGGCAAACGAAGAATAATCCAAAACGCATTCCTGAAAACTTACATTGAACAAGAAGTCATCGCATTCCTCAAACTGAATTCCCAGCAATTTACAGTTGTTGAATTGTACACCTTTTAAGCTAGTTCCGGATAATTTAATCATTGCCAAATTACAATCAATGAACTCACAATCCATAAATGTGCTGTAAGAGAAATCGCTATTTGATAAATCACAGTTTTTAAAAATGCAATCCTCAAATTCTCTATTGTTTACTTTTTTATCGACGTAAACGATTTTTTCAAATGTTTTATGAACGTGAATTAAGTTTTCCATTAGTCGTTAAATAAGCTTTTCATAATTGTTTTTAAACCCAAAAACATCAAATACATCGCCCCCAGACAAGCAATTATTCCTATTGCTAAAATCGCATAATGCCATACATTTTGTTTGTTCATAAAGGCATTATATATTAAGGTCGGACCAATAAAGATCAACGGTAAAGCTCCTGATAAATATTTGATTCCTTTAGCTAATAGTTCTTTGTTGGTTGCCATTGTTTAATTTAAGGTTTAAAGTTTTTTGATGTACTCAAAAATGTTTGCCTGTAATCTGTTTATTGAGCTGTAAAATAATCGACTGCTTTTCGCACACTACCATGTTTTTTTAATAAGTCAGCGGCTTGTTCGTAGGAAACGGGAATTTCACCCATAATCATTTTTACGCCGCGATCCACGAGTTTGCTGTTGCTGAGTTGCATATCGACCATTTTGTTGCCTTTCACTTTCCCCAGTTGAATCATGGTGGCGGTTGTAATCATATTTAGTACCATTTTTTGTGCCGTTCCTGCTTTCATTCGGGAGCTTCCGGTTATAAATTCGGGTCCTACAACCACTTCAATAGGGAATTTTGCCGTTTTCGAAAGTGGACTTTCGGCATTGCAAGAAATACTTCCTGTAGTAATATTATTTTCATTGCAAGCTTGTAATCCTCCAATAACATAAGGAGTTGTCCCTGAAGCGGCAATTCCAACAACAATATCATTTTCATTTATATTGAAAGCTTTCAAGTCAATCCAGGCTTGTGTTGCGTTGTCTTCGGCATTTTCTACGGCTTTACGAATGGCGGCGTCACCGCCGGCAATGATCCCAATTACTAAATCGAAAGGAACGCCAAAGGTTGGCGGACATTCAGAAGCATCAAGAATTCCTAAACGCCCCGATGTTCCTGCCCCAATGTAGAATAATCGTCCGCCCAATTTCATTTTGGCAACGATTTCAGTGACTAAACGTTCTATTTCTGGCAAAGCTTTTTCTACGGCAAACGGAACGGTTTTGTCTTCCTGATTGATATTAGATAACAATTCTTGAACCGACATTTTTTCTAAATGTTCGTATTTCGAGGATTGTTCGGTGGTTTTTGTGAATTGCATATTCATGTTTTTTTTGGAGGGAAAACTTGCGAGTTGTCCGTGCATTTATTTTTCTTCGGTGAGGGATAATAGCGGAAATCCTTTTTATCATGTAGCTTTAGCGAAATGAAAAAAGATTACCTCATTTTACTTTTATTTTAGTCGGAATTCGGTCAATTTCATTTACAGCGAATAGCCCGACTCTTGCGGTCACGCCCAAATTATAAAATTATATAAAATACGCCAACGCAATTCCTATTACAATCATCGAAACCTTTGCGATATTGAACTTGTGTCCTTCGCTGCTTTCGAAAATAATGGTGGATGAAATATGAAATAAAATTCCTATTACTATGGCTGTGATTTCAGTGTAATAAACGTTTAATATTGGCAGATAGTCAGATAAAATGGTTCCCAGCGGCGTCATCACTGCAAAGGTGATCATGAAGAAAAAAATGGCTTTTTTATTCAAACTGGCATTGGTAAAAAAGGTAGTCAGAATGATGGCAATAGGCAAGTGATGAATGGCGATTCCTATTGCTAAATCATGATGATGGCTTACGGGAAATCCTTCCAGAAACGCATGTATGCAGAGACTGATGAATAATAACCAAGGGATTTGCGTCATTGTTTCCTGTCCGTGAACGTGGCCATGTTCAGCGCCTTTTGAGAAAAATTCCAATATAATCTGGAACAATATTCCCAGCATGATAAAGAGTCCGATGTTTGGGTTCGCACTTTCATAAATTTCAGGTAATAAGTGCATTACCGTCAATGAAAGTAAGAAAGAACCACTGAAAGCCAACAGCAATTTTAGGTTGATTTTGTTCTTTGGTCGGATACTCAAGGCGACAATATATCCGATGATTACGGAAAGTAATGGTAAAAGGTAATTCATTTACTTGAAAATCATGATTAGGCGTTCACTATCTGTTTTATGGAATTTTTTTAATTTATAATCACCAAAAATATCCAATAGATAAATTCCGGCTTCTTCCATTAATTCCTCAAAATCTTTTAATGTTAAAGCTTTTACTTTTTCAGTAAAATGAAATTTTTGGCCTTTATCTTCAAAGTCAATTTCTTTGTAAATATGACCTTCTTTTAAATAACGTTTGATATGAAAATCGATGCCTTCAACCGTTTTTGTCTCTTCCGGAATAAGCGTTTCGATGACCTGAGCAACATTCATAAAGTCAATCACGGCAAAACCATATTCCGTCAGGCTTTCTTTGATGGCCTTTAATGTAGTGAGATTGTCTTCGTCATTTTCGAAATAACCAAAGCTGGTAAATAAATTGAAAATGGCATCGAATTTTTCTTCAAAAGGTTCACGCATGTCGTGTACTTTGAAATGAAGGGTCTCATTCGTATTTTTAGTGGCTTCGGCAATACTGTTTTCAGATAGGTCAGCTCCAAGTACCGTAAAACCTAATTGGTTCAAATAAATAGAATGGCGGCCTTTACCACATGCTAAATCCAGTACTTTTGCGTTTTCAGGAAGATTTAAGTAATGGGTAATATTATCCATAAAAACCTGAGCTTCTCCATAGTTTCTATCTTTGTAAAGGATGTGATAATATGGAGTGTCAAACCAGGAAGTGTACCAGTTTCCAGTTGATTTCAGTTGATTTTCAGTCGGTGGATTTTGTGTTGCAGACATTTATTCTTTTTCAATTAATTCGATTAATGCAAATTTAGTGTATTTTTGCCGAATATAACGATAACAATTTCCCCTTTAGGGGACAGAGGGGGCAAATGGAAAATAATTATAAAATGGTTGCCAAAACCTTTTTTGGTTTTGAAGAAATATTAGCAAAAGAACTGCAAAACCTTGGCGCGCAAAGCGTAGAGCAAGGTGTGAGAATGGTGAGTTTTAAAGGAGATAAAGGGTTTATGTACAAAGCAAATTTGTCTTTGCGTACCGCTTTGAAAATCCTGAAACCTATTTATTTTTTCAAGGCAAATAACGAACAGGCTTTATACAAAGGTATTTCTGGGGTGAATTGGTCTAAATTACTGACTGCCAATCAGACTTTTGTGATTGATACCACAGTACATTCGGAATATTTTAATCACTCGGAATTTGTTTCCCAAAAATGTAAAGACGCGATTGTCGATCAGTTCAGAGAAAGAACCGGACAACGTCCAAGTATTGATAAAGTACATCCTGATTTAAGAATCAACATCCATATCGATAAAGACCAGGTTTCAGTTGCATTGGATACTTCAGGAAATGCATTGAACCAACGTGGGTACAGAACCGCAACGAATATTGCTCCTATAAACGAGGTTTTGGCAGCAGGAATTCTATTGCTTTCCGGTTGGGACGGTCAAACAGATTTCTTGGATCCAATGTGTGGTTCGGGAACGTTCTTAGCTGAAGCCGCCATGATTGCCTGCAACATTCCTGCAAACATCAACCGTAAAGAATTTGCTTTTGAAAAATGGAACGATTGGGACAATGATTTGTTTGATAGTATTTCCGACAGTTTATTAAAACGCGTTCGTGAGTTTCATTACACCATAAAAGGCTACGATAAAGCACCAAGTGCGGTTCAAAAGGCCAAAGACAACATCAAAAACGCCAATCTTGACGAGTATATTTCTATTGAAGAAAAGAACTTTTTTGACACTGAAAAAACTTCGGAAGGAAAACTGCACATTGTTTTCAATCCGCCGTATGATGAGCGTCTGGATATTCACATGGAAGAATTCTACAAAAATATCGGTGATACCTTAAAGAAAAATTACCCTGGAACGAATGCCTGGATGATTACAGCGAACTTGGAAGCACTGAAATATGTAGGACTGAAACCTTCGAGAAAAATTAAACTTTTTAATGCTGGTTTAGAAGCACGTTTGGTAAAATATGAAATGTATGAAGGAAGTAAAAGAACGAAGTTTCAGGCTGTTCAGGATTCAGATTCTACGAATCAGATTTTAGAAGATGGTCAGGAGTAATTAACTAAAAATTTATAATTCATAACTCACAATTTCTAATTTATCATGACCAAATTACAAATACGAGCATTTATATATCAACTCGGATGTTTTGCTATATTATTTATTTCCGCCAGGTATTTAGTGGAACATTATACTAATTTAACCGGATTTTGGATTCCGTTAACCGCATTTTTCATTGGAACACTCTTGTCGCCAAAATTTCATGCGATAAAAACCAAAGATGGAGAGAAATTATACATGAAATGGATTTTCATGAAAGGAATTAAGGAAATAGGGTAGATTAGAAATCCCAAGATGTTCTGTTTTCAAAATATTGACCGCTAATGTGCTAATTTTCACCAAAAATAAAAATTAGCGAATTGGCGGTTATTTTTTCTCTACTTTTTTTGGAGCAACTTTCTTCTTGTAAATAGGAACAAAATAAGTTACTGTATAATTGAATCCTACTCCAAAACTACCATCGTAGGTTCTGTTGAATCCTGGAATATATAAGTTGGAGAAATTTTCAGGTTCTTTATTGGTTACTAATCGGTTCAATCGAAGACTAAAACCCACAAACACATTATTAAATACTTTGGCTTTTACTCCTGCTACGACTTCAATCCAACTAGCGGACAATCCATCAAACTTTTTACCAGAAGGAATTACAGGGACTTCTCCAAAATATGGATTCGCATTGTAAATTCTGTAACTGTTCAATTGCTGATTAAATGTGCTAAAACCGTAACGCATACCTATAGAAATGATATTTTCCATATCCAGCCAATTTTCGTGAGCATTATAATCAAAACCCGCTTTTATGTATGAACCTTTAGTAGTGAAATTGACGCGATCATCATCCGTAGTTTTATTTTCATTCCCTAATTCTGCAGCCAAAAAATATTTTTTAGTCAATCGATAATCTCCCACTAATTCAATTCCTTTATAATTTTTGTCATAAAGAGCGCGTGTCAATTTATATAAATCAACACCCACACGTACGCCATAACGATCGGTCTTTACAGGAATTGAATCGTTCTTTTTCAAAGCTGGTTTAATTTCTACTAATGGTATAGGTGCTTCAGGAATAATCTGGTCTGTTTTGGTGGTTTTTGGATCGCTTTTGATAGGAGTAGTCTCTTGCCCCTGCACCAAAGTCAACGACAATAGGAGACAAATACTAAAAAAAGATCTTAATGTGTGTTTCATTTTCATTTTCGATGTTACTTTTTTCAACCGATATAAATTTTATCCATTTTTGATTTGCTGCTGTTGCATCGGTATGCGTATATGGATTTGTTGGATCTAATGTGAAAATTGTTTTGTAACCACACGCTCTGGAAACAAAAAGTTCCTGTGTGGTATAATTAAATTTTATAATGTCTTCATCAACCAATGCACGATTAGGATTTCCTGAATTTAATGTGAAACTATAGGTTGTGCTTGTTCCAACAGTTTTTAACGGAATTGAAATGGTATTTCCGCTGGTTGTTTGGCTGCCGTTAAAAAGAATTCCATCGGTCATTCCTTCACCAACAACTTTCAGATTAGATACGTTTTTTAAAACTGAAGGATTCAAAAAATCATAAAAACTAATCACCAATCGTGGCGTTGTGGGAGTATTTGCATCGCAAATGTCGTCTTTCTCACAACTGGAGAAAGTGAAAGCAAAAAACAATAACAATAAAAATATCTTTTTCATACAATAATATTCAGTGTTTAGTGTTGTGGATTACACTTTCTGGAATCTTAAAACTTCAAACGGACTACTATTTTCTTCTTTCCAAAAGTACAACATTTTCTACGTGATGCGTTTGCGGAAACATATCCACAGGACGTACACGAGTCACTTTGTATTTTTCGTCCATTAAAGCCAAATCACGCGCTTGTGTAGCCGAATTACAACTTACATAAACCACCTTTTCAGGAGCAATTTTCATTATTTGTTCAATTACATCTTTGTGCATTCCATCTCTTGGCGGATCGGTAATAATCACATCAGGATGACCGTGTTGTGCGATGAAATCATCGTTGAAAACCACTTTCATATCGCCGACAAAAAACTCACAATTCTTGATTTCATTGCGTTCTGCATTCAGTTTAGCATCTTTAATCGCTTCAGGAACACTTTCTACACCAATTACTTTTTTTGCTTTTTTAGAAACAAACTGTGCAATAGTTCCCGTTCCTGTATATAAATCATAAACAATTTCATTTCCGGTAAGACCGGCGAAATCACGCGTTATTTTATACAATTCGTAGGCTTGATCAGAATTGGTTTGGTAAAAAGATTTTGCATTAATGCTAAATTTCAACCCTTCCATTTCTTCCAAAATGTAATCTCTTCCTTTGTATAATTTAATATCAGTGTCGTATAAAGTATCGTTCGCTTTGTTGTTCACTACGTATTGCAGCGAAGTAATTTGAGGGAATTTCTCGTAAAGATGATCTAAGATTAATTCTCTATTGGCTTTGTCGTTTTCAAAAAACTGAATCAAAACCATGATTTCACCAGTCGAAGATGTACGCAACATCAAAGTTCTCAATAAACCTTCATGAGCTCTTGGATTAAAGAAAGTCAGTCCATTTGCATTAGCAAAATCTCTCACTTCGTTTCTAATTGCATTCGATGGATCTTCCTGCAAATGACATTTATTAATATCGAGAATTTTGTCCCACATTTTCGGAATATGGAAACCAAGCGCATTCCTGTTTCCTAAATCTTCGGTGCTGTCAATTTCTTTTTCAGTCAACCAACGGCTGTTCGAAAAAGAAAACTCCATTTTGTTTCTGTAAAAAAACTGTTTTTCTGAACCAAGAATCGGTTCAAATTCAGGAAGTTCTATTTTCCCAATGCGTTGCAAATGATTTTTCACCTCATTTTGCTTGTAATACAACTGTTGACTGTATTTCATATTCTGCCATTTACAACCACCGCAAACACCAAAATGCTCGCAAATAGGTTCTATACGATGCTCGGAAAATTCATGAAAATGAACCGCTTTACCTTCGTAATAGGCTTTGCGCTTCTTGAAAGTTTGCACATCAACCACATCACCCGGAACCACATTCGGGATAAAAACTATTTTTCCATCGGGAGCCTTTGCTACCGAAACGCCTTTTGCACCAGCATCAAGGACTTTTATTTGATGAAAGACAACTTTGTCTGTATTTTTCTTTGCCATAGCGCAAAAATAAGTGTTTGAATGGTTTTAAAAATTCAAATTGGGAAATATTTTTACTTTTAGGTGTTTTTATTTGAGTCCATTAACGCTTTATGCTGTAAGCACGAAGTTTTTGGAGTGATTATTTAATGCAAAGCGTTGCAGAGCTTTGGTAACTCTTGTTTTTTCGCTGCAATTGGAGAAGGAGTTGTACTTAAGAATTGAATTTATTCTGGTTTTTGAAACTCAATCATCATGTGCTCTAAATTTATTTTTTGTTTGACTAAGGAAAGTCCATATTTTTCTTTTAATTGTTTTTTTATACTTATAAAATCCTTCGTTTTAAGTGTAAAGTTATAATTGTCTTTGCTACTTGTTTTATCCAAAATCATTTTATTGCTTTTTGGCATCAGAGCATTGATAAGCGCATTAATTTTGGATTTTTTGATGATGATTTCCTCTGGATTTATAGTAATCATGTTTCCATAAGCGTTTTTGTTTGATTTATATTTCAGTAATAGCGCTGGATTTATAACTTCTAGATTCCAGACTTCAGTTGCTTTGGTACTTTTTTTAATTTTAAAATCATAGCTTGTAGCCAATTGATTCAAGGCAATACTTTTGGTTCGAGAACTGTCTTTCGATTTGTTTTTGAAGTTTAAGTTCAGCGTATTGTCTAACATTTCTTTATCATTGGTTTTCAGCAATATTTCATTTGTATTCAATAAATAGGTTAAGGTAGTTTTCAGACTTACATTTTTATAAACAATGCTGTCAGAATAGTTTTTTTGGGTACTTGGAATAGCAATATCATTGGTTTCTTCGATTTTTATCGAATATAAACTGGTTTCGGCGTTTAGTTTTTCCGTATCGTTAAACATGAAAAATAACGGGATGCCGATAAAGAAAGCATTGTGAAGTGAATGCATCAGTAGTCCTGAAACAAATCCATTGCGAACTCTTACATAGCCGATAATGAGACCTAAAATTATTTGTGGTGCCACCAATATTGGTGATAAAAGTAAAATCGTGTACGAAAATTCAAAATTACTGATGTGGATCAACCCGAAAATTACAGCAGAAAAATAGAATATGAACTTGTATCTTTTTTTCCAAAGAGAAATCAAAAACGTTTCTGCCTTTTGTTCATTCCGAACGCCCGTTATGGAAACTATTGAAATTAAAAAATGCAGCGCATAATTATTTTTATAACGCAGATATAGCCTGAAAATTAATTCTTCAATTAAAGGACCAATTACAACGGTTAACACTAATAACAATACAACTGGATACGAATTGATCATGTCCAGAATTTTGTGGTTATCTGGATCAACAAGTTCCAATGTTTCCAAACCACTTATCAGAAGTATCAAAACTGCCATTAAAGGAATTTCAATAATTAATAAAGAAATTAGTGTCTTAAGTTTTTTATTTACTGATAATTCGGGACCCGCTTCGTCTATAGGATTTTTTAGAAAAGAGATTAAATCAATAAAGGTTTCTTTTAAGTTGTCCAGCATATTATTATTGCTCATATTTAATTTTAGTATTTTAGTTTTTCGTAAAAAATATTTTAATCATTGCGCAATTGGTGTGCATTTTTGAGTAGGTTGTGTGCTTTATGCATTTATAATCTTTCGTAACAAACTACGTGGAGTTGATAAAGAAAAAAACAATTGTTTTGTGATGGACTAAATCTTACTGATGAATCAGTTGTAAATACATTTTTGTGGCTTTAGATCCAGTTTCGACATTAAATTTACAGGTTTTCAAATCCATACTATCCATATTAAAATGATCTTCAAACGCAAAAAAATAAGAAGCTACATGAGTTAGAATCTCTTTTTATAAAAAAATATTTTTTTTTTCTTTTATAAAATTGACACCTTTCCAATGATAGGGAATTCAGGTTGCTTTAAGTATATAAAAGAGCTTCTTCTTTAAAAGGAAAATTATTGACATCTTAGAATAAAAATAACTTTTTTGCCTGCCGGAATATTCATCTCTAATAACTACAGCGCAAGAAATGGCTGCATAGTAACATTTTACCAAAATATTTTCAACTAATTGAGTTGCTCTTTACGAGTTGGTTACTGTAATAGCTTCTGCGGCTGCATTAATAGAAATGCAAAAAATGAAAAGACAAAACAGTATTGTTCTCGCACCGCTCGTGTAGATATAAAATACTACAAATCTCTATTTTTTAATAATCGGTAAGAAAGGAAAATGAAAATTACGGTCCAGCACAAAACAATACCAACGGAGGAATAATGTACACCATAATCTTTTATGTTGTCTAAACCAATTTGTGTTCCCAAGTTTTTTACCACAGACAATCGAGAAAACGGTTCAACTATTAAATTGGAGATGGATTCTAAAGGAAAAAACTGCATAATTGAAGCCGCAATTTTGCTATTTGGGAATATTTTGAAAGTCAAAATTCCTTTGATAATTCCTTCAATAATATTCCAAACTAAAAGAAATCCCAAAGCAAATGCGGAACGTTTCACTAGTATTCCTAAAAATAAACAGAAGGAGAAAAAACCAACTAATTTAAGGAAATAAGCCAACAGGTATTCTAAATTTGAAAAAACAATGCTGAATTCAGTATAAGAAGAAAAACTTAACCCTAAAAGAAGTGACATTATGAAGATAAAAAGCGTAGAAACTGTTGCAAATAAAATGACGGTTAGAAATTTAGACTGAATAAATTCTCTTTTACTCATTCCGTCAATTAAATTTTGTTTCAAAGTTCCATAACTATATTCGTTTGCCATCATGGACACGATTACGATAGCCAAAAATAATTTTAATATCGCTGCGATATAAGTGTTAAAATGCCAAATAAAAGGGAAGTTAAATATTCCCATCTCTGCCAAATGAAACTTAAAAATACCCAAGTCAAATTTTATTGAGGCTATTAATGCAATGAAGGTTAAGAGAATAAAATATGTTAAAGTCAAAATCCGACTTGCTTTATTTTTCCAGATTTTTTGAAGTTCTATAGAAAGGAGTCTTTTCATTTTTAGATTGATATTTATGATTTTAAGGTTGTGAGAAAACAAGACGGAGTTATTTATTTTTCGTCAATTCTAAAAATTGTTCTTCCAGACTGTTTTTTCGTTTAACCAAATGATTTAAAAGTATGTTTTTTTCAAAAAGAAATCGATTCAATTCTTTAGCCTCTAAATTATCTTTCAAATACACTAAAACTTTTCCATCCTCGTTCGCAACATTTTTAACTGCCGGATGCATTTTAACAACTTCAATTAAATTCGTATTGTCATCAGCCTGTAATTCAAAGAATCCCTCATTTGCTGACATACCATCAACTAATCCCGTGTATAAAATCTCTCCCTTTCTTAAAACTAAAACATGCGTACACACTTTTTCTACCTCGTCCAATAAATGAGACGCAAGTAGTATAGTCGTTCCTTTCGCGGCAATTTGTTTGATAATGTCTCTAATTTGATGAATTCCTTGGGGATCTAAACCATTTGTGGGCTCATCAAGAATCAAAATTTCAGGATCGTTCAGCAATGCAGAAGCTATGGCTAATCGCTGTTTCATTCCTAAAGAAAACGTGCTGAATTTGCTGTGTTGTCGATCTGTTAATCCCACTAACTCTAACTTTTCGGTGACTTTAGTGTAGCTAATTCCTTTAATTTTACAGACCAATTCTAAGTTTTCCTTCGCCGTCATGTACGGATAGAAATTGGGTCTTTCGATAATTGCGCCCACTTTTTTTAGTGCTTCATGGGTTTTCATTGCACCACCAAACCAGCTGTATTCTCCGGAAGTTTTATTGACAACATTTAGTACGATCCCTAAAGTAGTTGATTTTCCGCTACCATTAGGACCTAGAATTCCGTATACATTGCCTTTGTGGATATTGAAAGAAACATTTTTTAGCGCTTGAAGAGCACCATATCGTTTGTTGAGATTTTTGATAGAAAGTATCGTTTCCAATGAGTTCATCTTTTACTTTTTTATATTGGACGATCAAGGAAGCGTTTTGTTACTAATTAATCAGATTTAGTTTAAATCACCGATTAATTTGCATAAAACATCTAATTTTTGGGTAGTTATAGGTTTCATAATATATTCTCTAACCACTCTGTATTTCGCGGCCATTTCAATATCAACTGGGTCAATGGAGGAAGTCATTATGAAAATATGAATATCTTTCTTTAATGGTAATGAAATAAATTCATCTAAAAACTGCCATCCATCCATGACCGGCATATTTAGATCCAGTAAAATTGCATCCGGCAGAATTGCGTTATTTTCTGCATTTTGTTTTAATTTAGTAATAGCATCTTGAGCGTTGTAAAACGATTCTATTTCTTCACAAAAATCATTTTTAGAAATGAGGATACTCATTAGTTTTACGGTTAATTTGTCGTCATCTATGATGTATGTTAATTTATTTTTCATTTAAATAAATTTTAAAATTAGAACCTTGACCCACTGCACTCTCAACTTCAATTCTGCCGTCCATAGCTTCCAGTTGGTTTTTAGTAATAAATAATCCAATTCCTTTCGCATCTTCGTTACCGTGGAAAGTTTTGTACATTCCAAAGAGTTTATGGCCGTTTTTTTCTAAATTTAATCCTAACCCATTGTCTTTAAAATGTATAACAATACAATCCTCAATAATTTCGAATCCTATTGAAAGGGTTGCAGTTCGCTCAGGTGACTTGTATTTTATGGCATTTGTAAACAAATTTATTAAAATACTGTCTAAATAAGCGGGAATGGCAGTAACAACTAAATCTTCGGGAATAGTATCAGTAATGATTATTTTGCTCTCTTTTATGGCCAAGCTTAATGCCATTTTTGTTTTTTCGATTTCGTGTTTTAAGCGAATCCCTTTTTTTTCAATATTTGTATTTTGCTGAATGCATATAATCTCATTCAAATATTCTATTGATTCAGACAGTTTATCAGTTCCTTCTTTGAATAAATCAAAATAAGAAAGTTTATCCTCAATGTTGTCAGTATTTTCTATAACATCGACAATCATAGAGAGGTTACTAGTGTGTGACCGAATATTATGGGAAACAATATGTGTAAAGTTAAATAATTTATTGTTTTGACAACTAGTGATTTCTAACAATCTTTTGAGTTCTAATTCTTTTTCAATTCTTAAAGTCACATTGCGGCCTACTCCTACAAAGTTTATGAAATTATTATCACTGTCGAATACTGTGGTAATATTCAACTCAAACCAATATTTTTCTTTATTTTTATTATAATTGAGTATCGTGGTTTTTATGCTTTCTTTATTCTTGATTGCTTTTTGCATTAACAAGGTTGTCTTCAAGTCAGTTTCAGGTCCTGTGGATAAAGAACCTGGTTTTCGGCCTATTACTTCGTCCATATTCAGACCTGTAAGATCTAAATAAGCCTGATTTGCCCAAACCGCATCTCCGTTTAAATTTGCAATTACTATAGTATCTGTTGTTTCGGAGGCAGCGAGCGAAAGTAAATTTAATTTATTTTCGACGTTTTTTCTTTCGCTTATATCTCTAATAAAACAAACTAAATAGGTGATGTTATCTACCTGAAATTTTTTACCCGAAGCTATTTCTACAGGTATTGATTTTCCGCCTTTTGTTTTTATATAAGTTTCGTCTACGGTATATTCATTCCTGTATAAATTATAATTTAAAATAAAACGGACTTGTTTTCTAAATTCTTCCGGGAAAAGTTTAGAATTGTGTAAACCCTTTAATTCAAAAAGATCATATCCGGTAAGGTCGGATGATCGTGGATTACAATCTGTTATAACTCCATTTGAAGTGTCAATGATAAAAATGGCGTCGTTGGCACTAGAAAAAATAGACGAAAATTTTTCTACATTTAATCGCAGTTCATTAATTAAATTTTGCTCATTTGTAATATCCTGAAAAGTGCCTAATAAATTTACAGGTTTTCCATCAATGATTTCTACCTGGCAAATACATTCGATGAATCTGATATTATTTTTAGCTGTGGTAATTTGAAATTTATCTTCAAAAGAAATTCCTTCGTGCATAGCACTTTCCATACGACTTTTAATTCTATCTCTATTTTCACCTTCCGTGTAAAAATTTATTCCGCTACCGTTTACAGGTTCAAAATCATTAGAAACTTCAAGAATACATTTTGTAACTGCATCCCAAAAAATATGATTAGTCAGTAAATTCATTTTCCAAATACCAATCTTAGCTGATTGTGCAGCCTTGAAATAGAGGTCAAGTTTATCTGTCATTTGTAGATTTTAAATATTTAAAAATAGCGAGGCTTTCAAATATAAAGTTTATATCAAGGAATTTATTTTTTTAACAAAAATATAGATATTTTCCCTATATTTTTATAATTATTTATGAGAACTTTCTTAAAATTAACTGTTTGTGTGTTTTTATTGATTTTATTATTGTTAAACAAAGATTAAAAAGATTAAATCGTATCCATTAATTAAATATTAACAAACGCGATGGGAAGGATTTTCCGTTTTGCAATAGTAAGTTTTCTATTTCATTTAACATTTTTAGAGAAAAGTAAATTTACTGAGTTTATTACTTTTTAAATTAGCTCATTAACCTTGTTATGCATAAATTTTAAATATTTTCCTCTAAGAATTGTTCCGGTATATGGAACTTTATATTTCTAAACTATTCCAATCCAAAAGCTTAATTTATTGTAATTTTGTATTAAATTTTGCCAAATGAGTGAGCCAATAATGCTTTTCAAAAAACCATCCTATCCTATAAATGATTCCCTTTTGGAGTACTTAGAACGATTTGATCGATTATCTAAAGTTTCTGTTTTTTACGATGATTTATTACGCTTTGCAGGCTCTGTAACGGTGTATGATAAAAACGATGAGGACACCTTGTGGATTAGAGTCTATTATAATGAGTATGAAAGGGAAGAGATAGATTTAAATCTAAAAAAAATCTACTCGCTGTTGCATTCTGATGGAAATTTGGGAATTATTAAATTCCTAAATGTAGATGCTATTGATTACTGCACTTTTGGAAATTCCAAGCCTTTCCGAATAAAAGTCAGAAATATTCTTAATGACAATTACACCCATTTTTACATCAAGAAAGCGGATGCTTCCCGCGTTTATGGGTTAGAGCTGGAACACATACTTTCACCCGATAAAATAAATTTTTTAGTGTACCAAGACACTTTGATAGAAGAACATATCATGGGAATTCCGGGAGACGTTTTCATAAAAACCTTGCTGGCGGATTGTACCGAAACGGAAAAATCGCAAATAGCCAAAGAATTTGTAAAGTTCAATGAGCGCTGTATGATTCGATTATTGGGCGATATGCGTTCCTATAATTATGTGATCGTTCCTACACATGATTTTGATCATGTCGTTTATAAAATACGCGCCATCGATTTTGATCAACAGTGTTACGAAGGGAATTTCAAAGTGTATCGTCCTCAGTTTTTTAAAGAAAATTATCCGATGGTTAAATTGGTCAAAGATAAACTTCAAAACAGTTCTATCGAACAATACAAAGATGAGGAACGATCAGTGCTGGCCAAAAGAATTCTGTCGGCTGAAAACAGAATCAATAGATTATTGGAAATTATGGGTGAAGATGAACTTTCGCCAGAATCTCATTTGAAACAATTACAGATGGAACTTTACCGTTATACTAATGATTTGAATTTTAAAAAGGCAAAATCAATGGGAAATATCATGAGTGCAGCCTTTGAATTTATTACCCGAAATTTTAAAAGCAGTACCTTATTCAAAAGAAAAATTTAAAAGACCTTACATTTGAATGATACCTCTTCAGAAATAAATTGTACTATAAATAACATGAGTAAATATTCCTCCTTTTTAGTTGTTTTTATACTTTTTGCTTGTCAGCAAGAATCAGATTCTTTAACAACACTTTATGCGCTGCCCAATAAACTAAAGGAAGTTTCCGGAATAGTATATACTCCAAATACTAATTTACTTTGGACTTTGGAAGACCATGGGAATACCAATGCAATTTATGGGATAGATTCGAATGGCCAAATCGAGAAAACGATTACCATTGAAAACACGGCGAATATCGATTGGGAGGACATTACAAAAGACGTCGAAGGAAATCTGTATATTGGAGATTTTGGCAACAATGATAATGAACGAACGGATTTGACTATTTATAAAATCGATAAAAACGCATTAACTGCTGAAAGTACAAATCCGGTTTACAAAGTCTCATTTGCCTATCCGGAGCAAAAAAATTTTCCTCCCAAAAAAACCAAAATGTTTTATGACGTGGAAGGTTTTTTTGAGTTTAAAAACAATTTTTATCTTTTTACTAAAAACCGTAGTAAAGGGTTTGACGGAACCGCATTTTTGTATAAAATTCCCAATACGCCCGGTTTTCATCAAGCCGTTTTAATGGAGGAATTCAAAACCTGTAGCGCGTACAATCATTGCGCTATTACAAGTGCAACGATAAGCCCCAATGAAACAAAAGTTGCTTTGTTAACGCATGATAATCTCATTTTATTTGAAAACTTTCAAAAAGATCAATTTTTAAATGGAACAAAAACAGTGTTAGAATTGAATCATTTTTCCCAAAAAGAAGCGGCTTGCTTCATCGATAATGAGCGTTTGTTGATTGCCGATGAAAGAACCAAAAGTGTCGGAGGAAATGTCTATGAAGTCACTATAAAAATGTTAAAATCCAAATCCTAAACCAAAAGCAATTCTCGCGTCTTCACCGGCACTTTTAAAATAAGTCAGTCGTGCCGTTAGCGCATTTAGTCCGTTGAGCCATACTCCTCCACCAATAGACTGATGCCATTTTTCGGAATTTTCGCCTTTTAACCAAACCCTACCGTAATCAAAACCACCTAAGATTCCGTATGACATGGGTATGATGCTTCGCTTAATTTTGCCCAAATTCCAGCGTACATCACTACTCTGGTAAAAAGATTGATTCCCTAAAAAGCGTTCATTTCTAAAACCTCTCAAATCATAGTCACCACCTAAGTTGGCACCTTGGTAAAAATCAAAATTGTTGTTCAATACCATTTTTCCTCTCAGGATAGTGGCTAAAACTAGTTTTCCGTTGGCATCAATTTTATGGTTGAAATTAATTTTACTTTCTATTGCCGGAAAATTTCTTCTAGTATCTTCTAAATTCATTTTCCACGTACCAGCAATAGAAAAACCCATACCCATAGTCGGGAAGGAGGGAACATCGTAATTTTCAAAACTGTATTTTAAGGTTGCTCCTGCAAATTGTTGGTTTTCAAAAACAGCAGGATTTATATTGGCAGAAATGTCTACAAATCGATTCATCGTTTCTTCGACGGTGATTCTTTCAAAACTAGTTTGAAAATGAATTGCACTTCCGTACTTTCCAACTTTTTTTATGGATGGCATAACTTTCAGCATTTTGATGCGAACGCGATTGAAATCCATTCCAAAAGTATCATCATGATTTATAGTCTCATTTCCGTATCCAAAATAATTAATGGTAAAATTCGGACTCGTGAATCGGCTTTCAAAATCTAAATCCCATTTGCCAAATAATTTAGGAAAATTACCAGTGTAAATAAGTTCATACCCTTTTGTGGCAAAAAAATAATTGGCTTTCAAACTGTGTTTTTGGGTGTAAGGATTTTGTTTAAAGTCATTAACAACATAACCACTGACAATTCCTAATTTGATACCGTCATCAGGATTAAAACCAATATTAGGCAGCGCTGAAAAGGAATTGTATTTTGGTTTTTTATAATCGTACAAATTCGTTTCATAATCATCAGATAATAAAAGTTTGGTTTTAGAATCTAATGTGTACGTGTTGTTTTTTGATTTAAAATCATGGATTTTTATTTTTCTGCCATTTTCAACAACATACGAATCTTCATTTTGACCTCCAATTAATCGCACTTTAATTCCTGATTTTGTAGCTCCTATTACTTCAAAAATATCATCATCATCCAGGCCGTAAATCCATATTTTTTTTGTTTTTTTCGCGGTGAAATTCTTAATGTATTGCAATTCTTCACCACTGCTTTTTATACGATACACTTGAATTTTAAGCTTATTTTTTTCGTTGTTTTGAATGACAAATTTGTCTTTTTTATCCGTTCCAACAAGCAAAACAGTGTGTTGCAACACGGAATAATACGTTGCGGCAGAACGATGCAATTCATTTCGTCTTAGTTTCAGTTTGCGTTTGATATCACTGATTGTCTCGTCCTGAACTTCTTTTGGCAAATTAGTAAACGCACCATCAATAGCTGCATCCGATAAGTTTTCCTGAATATATTTTGCTTGTTTAATCCACTCGTTTTCATCGGCAATTTTTATAAAAGCGAGATCTAGGGGATAAGGTTCCCGGTTCATCAATTTGACATTTGACATTTTTTCTTTAAAAGGTTGCATGTGACGCAATTGTGCCTTTTTCATTAAAACAAACAGCAACGCACCGTCATACTTCGGAAACGCCTGATCTCGGTCTTGCGGAATAGGTTTGTAAATTACTTTTTCACCTACCTTATATTCGCCCCAGCTCCATTGATCTTCATGTCTGTCCCAATCTCCTACAAGCATGTCGAACAGTCGAGCTTTGATATAGGCACTTTCATCAACCGAATATTTTTCGTCTTTGTGAAGATTTTTGATAACGTCTTCCGTGCTGATAATGGCAATTGGATTTCCAAAACTTTTCACGCTAATTTGGCTGTCCGTTGGTCGTTCTTCAACAAGGTACAATTCATCTCCAAAATTTGCATTAAAATTTTTTAGTGCTCTATGTTTTGGAATATAATACAGTGCTGGGTTAGTATGCGCTACGCCAATTTTTGCTGCTAAATTCCCAACAGCAAACGGAGTGTAAGGGTGTGCAGTGGTGTAAAAATCAGATAAAAGATCTTCAGCGTAGGTATCTTCAAATTCGTCTTGGATAAACTGATTTTTGAAAGCTACTGTTTGCAGGAAACGCGTAGTGCTTTTTTTCATGGCATGCATCACATATTCCTTCCCTTTTTTGTCAATAAGTTGTAATGAATTTGACTGATTACCGCCTCCAGAACGTTTGGGTTGCAGTCCTCCAAAAAGGGTATCTATGGTAGTTGTTTTTGCCGCTATCGGGAGGCTGTAATATTTTCGAAAATGATTTCCAAAAAAGAATTTATAAAATACCGATTTTTGGGTTTGTTTCGTTGTATAAATGCTGGCAGTGGTCGTTTTAGGAAATGTGGTTGGGAATACTTTGGTTATGTAATCGTCTTTTTGATCCAATACCAATTGCTCATAAATCAGTTTTTCTTTGTCATTTTCCTTGCCGTAAAAAGAAACTTTTGCAGAACCATTTTCATAAACAGCTAATGTGGCATATCCATTGCGGCCATAAGAAAAATCATTAGGGTAAATTGCTTTTGCAGCCTCTGATTTAGAACCAGCACCACTGATAATTTGTTTGATATTATCTTTTTCAATGTATTGTAAATTGTGGTCATGACCTGAAACAACAATAACATTATCTTGATTTTGCAATATGGTTTTTACTCTTTTAATAAAAATGGTGTATTGTTTATTTTGAATATCTTGAGGACTTGCTCCAGTTGTTTTTCGGAAAAAATTAGCTAACGAACCTAAAACTGGAAGTGGAATTTTTTGTTCTAAAGGGAAAAGTTGTTTCTCCACTGAAAATTGTCCTCCGTGAGAGCCATTGCTCATTAATGGATGATGCAGTGCTAAAACGACTATTTTTTCTTGGTTTTTAATCAAAAGATTTTCCAGCTCGACAAAAAAAGCTGCACGAGTTTTGATGGTGCAATCATCGTTAATAGTGGGACTGTCATCCCAATCTTCCAGAAACCATTGGCTGTCAATGGTGATTAGCACTACATTTTTATTTATTTCTAAATCATCAATACCACAACTTTTTCTGGGAAGGAACGACTTTTTATCGTTGAGGTATTCGGATACAAATTTAGCCTGACGTCCCAATCCTTCAATTCCGCTGTACCAGTCATGATTTCCAGGAATGAAAATAGTTTGCCCTTTGAAATTTTTAGACAATTTCAGTTGGTTTGTCAGTTTACTTTCGGCAATAATTCGTTCGTTCGTAAGTTCAGTATTGGGCAATCCTTTCGGATAAATATTATCACCCAGGAATAAAAGAGTAGCATTTTTTGAAGCCTTTTTTAATCGGTCTCCCAAAGAACCAAGCATCTGCTGTGCCGTTTTTTCATTGGTATTTCCAGCATCGCCAATTAAATAAAAGGTGTGTGCAATTTGCGAACTGTCTGTTGCTTTTAGAGCAGTTGGTTTTTTGATGTTTTGTCCAAATTGTGCATGATGAGTGGCGCATGACTGCAACATTAATCCCGACAAGAGTACTATTAAACCTGCTTTATTGAAAGTAATAAAACAATTATCCGAAAATAATTTCATAATTTAGTTGTATAAAATAGGTCCATAAATTTAGTAGAACAGGCCAAAAACTTTTTTGAAAAATTGTTCAAAGATAAACTTTCTTTCTTGCATAGTTATTATAATTTTAATCTCAAAAGACACTACTTGTCTTCCTTTGAAACAATACAATATCTTTATGATATAAATATTTCATAAACAGTAGATTACATCTTTGTTGATGAGTAAATGGGACTACACGATAACTGTAATTCAAAAAAAATCTCCAGCTACTTTCGTAATTGGAGATTAAAATATTTATAGATGTATAACCTGCGCCTGAACACTGATATTTAACTTTTTTCCTCTTTATTAAAATAAACTAAGTAATAGTACATTTGTTTTTCCTCATCCCAACCTTTTTCCACATATTTTTCAGCGCTTTCAGGATTGATGAAATCCATTTTAATTTGGATGTGTGTGTCTAAATTTATGACGTTTTTGATTGATTTTCTGGCATCAGAAACTGCTGCATTTGCAATAGGAAAAGAAGTTACATCTTCAATGCTGTATTTTTCGCCTTTGTCAATTTTGTAATTTTTGAACTCAGGAATTAAGTCTGGGTTGTCTAAAACTTCATTTAGGAAATTAGTTTCTTCAAATTGATCATTTTTGGCAAAATAGTTTACCGAACGGTTCATGAACATCACTTCCTCTTTCTTGTCTTCTGCAGGAAAAACGACATCTTTAGCGAAATTCTGACAAAATTTCAAATATTTCTTTGTAATGAAGTTTTCATCTTCAAAAGCATCTACTGATAAGAAATGTTCCAGCCAATATCTGGCATCGTAGCGGTTGCTGTCAACAGTCAGGATCTTATATCCTTCCTCTTTTTTATAATTAAAGATGATACAACCTTTGTCCAGCTTAGTCAGACTAACACCTTGCTGCAAAATCATTTCCAAGTGCGTTGCTTTTTCTTCAAACTGCAAAAAGTCAGCTTGAATTTCACTTTTGAAAATTCCAATCGCGTCCACTACATTATTATCAATACTGACGTTTGTCAAATAAGTAACATAAACTTCACCATTCTTGATATGCGGGTGATTGGACTGCTCAAATAAGTGCGTCGTGATTTTTTTAGAAACGTCATGAATAGCACCCGGATTATCAAAAACTTCTGTTGCAAACTTGAACATGTCGTTGTAATCCAAATCAATTTCATGAGCAAATTGAAAATAATTTTCTTCTTTTTCTCTAAAAGGTTTAAAGAAAAATTCTTTCATCAAAGGCACAATCTCATCGTTCAAACTAAAAGGTTGTTCCGATAGAAAAATAGCTTCATTTCTACTTTTATTACCCACTCTGTGTATGGATAAGTTCTCGATGTGCGTATTATATAAGTTGATCATGTTTTATATTTTTTAAGATAAAAGAACCAAGATGAAAGATAGAAAAAAGATCTTTTATCGTGACTTTTGATTCTTTATCGTCTCGTTTTTTAATTCCAATTCTCCTCAAATCCGTAGTCCTCAAAACTGTCATCGCCTTCAAACATATCCAAATCATCTTGGTCTAAATCATCTTCAAAACCACTGTGGTAATCATCGGCATTATCCGCTTCAAAGTTTTTTTCCATCGCTTCGTCCGGCATTTCTCCGTGAGAAAAAATAGTTTCAGGATATAAATTTCCAATCACCTGATCTTCAATAGCAGCAAGTTCTACAAGGAAAGTCCACATATTGATGAAATCATAAACGTATAAGATTTTAGTGTTTTCCTTATCTAAAATATCTGATAATTGATAATCGCTCATGATTTTTTGCTCGCCTGGAACATCTCCGGCATCAAAAAGTGAAATTTCCTCTTCTTGGTTCCAAGTTTCATCACAAGTATAAAAAGACGCCACTTCCATTCCGTCAAAACCAAAGGAATTGAAAATAGCATTGTGTAAATCTTCTAAAGTATCGTCTTCAAGTATTGTGATGTCTCTAAAAACATCTTCTTCCGCGTCTAGAATCACTCTAAATTTATATACCATAATCTTTGTTTTTATTGAAAGCTCAAAGGTAAAATATAATTTTAGATTTAGATTTCAGATTTTCGATTTGTTGATAAGATTTTTGCGTATCTATTAATAGTCAATAGGACAATAGGAAAGTTTTTTAAGAATCATATTTCGAAGAATGACATGCGTCAGCAAACTGTCAAAATAAGGTTTCGTTTTGAAAAAATAGTCATAAGTTGACAATCAATCTACAAACAAGAATCGTTTAGGTAGTATTAAATATATGCTATTACGGCCGAAGAAAGAAGGAAAGATTGGAAATTAAAATTTACCAGAAATGACTCCTCGCTAAAAAAGCGGAAGATTACAGTCTGCTATATTGTATTAAATAGAAAAGTGCTGTCAGATTTTAGAAGAAATTCTCACAATCATAAAAAAACTACTTCGTTTACAAAAAAGTGAATATTTCAAGGCAAAGCAGTACACAAATGATGTTTAATGATTTTAGAGATTAGCATCGAGTTATTTATCATGCAAATAGGCTACGCAACGAAAAAAGAAATAAAACTAATGATTTGCTTTTCAGCAAAAGAAATAGAAGGCTTAGAATTACAAATAAAACAGTCAGAAGGTGAAACCCAAAATTGAAAATCCATTTTAAATGTTTACTTAAAATGGTGTAAATACCAAATTTCTAGGTTGCTTGGGCGTAAATTTCAACTATTTGAAAGAAAACCCGGCGTAACAACTTTTGGATTGTTCGTCAACAATTTTACACAATTATTCAAGGCGGTATGTTCTTTTGAGATGTGCACAGAGAATAGGCTTTTATCCTATTTTTTTATAAAATAATTTCTCCTTTTATGATTACGGTATCAATCAGATTACTGCCAAAAGCATAAGGTAATTGATAATAAGAATCAATGGGTTTCGTAATAATTAGATTTGCTTTTTTACCTAAGGTGATACTTCCGTGGGTTTCAGAAATTCCCATGGCGTAAGCTCCATTTATCGTGGCAGCATTTATGGCTTCTTCGGGAGTCATTTTCATTTTGATACATGCAGTTGCCACTACAAAATTCATGTTTCCGGATGGAGTAGAACCAGGATTATAATCGCTTGCGAGCGCAATTGGAAGTCCAGCCGTGATCATTTCTCGTGCTGGAGTGTAAGGAATACTCAAAAAATAAGAACAAGAAGGTAATGCAACAGGCATTGTTTCAGTATTTTTCAACGCTTCAATATCTTTCGGCTTCATAATTTCAAGATGATCTACGGAAAGCGCATTGTATTTTACTCCAGCTTGAATTCCGCCAATGGAGTTGAACTGATTGACATGAATCTTTGGCTTTAAGCCAAATTTAATTCCGGCTTCCATAATTTCTCGGGTTTCTTCAACAGTAAAATAACCCGTTTCACAAAATACGTCTATAAAATCCGCCAGTTTATTTTCAGCAATTTCAGGAAGCATTTTGTTGATGATTAAATCGATATAACCTTGATGGTTTTTTGCGTATTCCGATGGGAAAGCGTGAGCACCCAGAAAAGTTGCTTTTATGGTGATTGGATAATTTTGAGCTAATCGCTGAATCACTCGAAGCATTTTCAATTCACCGTCAACGGTTAATCCGTATCCCGATTTGATTTCAACTGCTCCAGTTCCCAAACGCATGACTTCCTCTAGTCGCACTTTGGATTGTTGGTAAATTTCTTCTTCAGAAGTTTCGTTCAGTTTTTTAGCTGAATTTAGAATTCCACCGCCACGATTGGCGATTTCTTCATAAGTAAAACCAGTGATTCGATCTACAAATTCCTGTTCCCGATTGCCGGCATAAACAATATGAGTATGACTGTCACACCAAGACGGTAAAACCATTTTTCCGTCTGCGTCAATGCACTTTTCTGGATTTACGTTGGGCAAATCCTCCATAGAACCAAAATCAGAAACAACTCCATTTTTAAGTATCAAATAGGCGTTTTTGATTGTTGGTAGAACCGCCATTTCAGCACCTGATACTTTCAAAATTGAAGAATCCCGGACCTGAAGCAACTCTTTAATATTGATGATTAGTGTAGTCATGTTACCTGATAATTATTCAGAAACTTTGATTTCAAACATTTTGTCCCAATTTTTCCCGGTGACAAAAATGGTTTTTGTTTTTGGGTTGTAGGCAATTCCGTTTAAAACGTCAGTATCCTCTAATTTTACAATTTTAGTAGTCAAATCAGCAAGATTGATTATTCCTTCTACAGCTCCATTTTTCGGATTGATGACAGCGATAGCATCTTTTTGGTACACATTTCCATAAATTTTCCCGTCAATCCATTCGAGCTCATTGACTGCTTTTATTTTTGTTTCAAAAGAATATACGTTTAAGTAACCTACTTCTTTAAATGTGGTCGGGTCAATAATCCAAATTTTTTCGGTTCCATCGGATTGGTATAAATATTTTCCGTCATTAGTCAATCCCCAACCTTCAATAGGCTTGAAATAGCTAAACGTTTTTTCTTTTTTGAAAGTATCTGCGTTGTAAACGTACCCTTCATTATTTTGCCAAGTCAGTTGGTATACTTTGTTGTTTAAAATCGTAATTCCTTCACCAAAATATTTGTCAGCTAGTTCGACTTTCTTATAAACTTCTCCCGTTTTATAATTTGTTTTTCTTAAGCTGGAGATTCCTCTGTTTCCTGATGGACCTGAACCGTTCCCTGTTCCTTCATACAGTGTATCTCTGTAAAATTCTAATCCTTGCGTGTACGCTTGAATATCGTGCGGATACGTATTTACGATGGTGTAATTTAATAATTTTGGCTGAATATTAGAAACTAATTCTACTCTTGTAGTAGCTTCTGCGTTTTGCCCTTCATAAAAAACTAAAGCTTTTAGGTTTTGATAGCCCAATTTTTGCTCTTTCAATTCAAAAGTTAATTTGTCAACTCCTTTTTTTGAACCAATTTTTTTGTCATTTACATAATAGACAACGCTATCTATAGTTTTGCTATTAGAATTCAGAATTTCCAAAGAAAGAGCTTCCTGTGGTTTATATTGTTCTTTAAATTTGGAATTATCAAAGGAGAATAAAGTATTAGCACCTTTTTTTGTTTCGTTGCAACTTGCTAAAGTGATTCCTAATAAAATGATAGATAGGAAGTTATAATTTTTCATAGTTTTAATTTTGGATACCCCAATATACAACGTTATTTTTAATGATTAAAGCTCTTGTAAAAATATAAAAAGATTGTATATTTGCACCGGCAAGTCCTACACGACCAGCTCCTGCAGACTCCCCCAGGATGGGAACATAGCAAGGGTACGTGGTTGAGCGGTGCGATGTAGGTCGCTTGCCATTTTTTTTATTTATTACAAAAGTAGTCTTCCTTCGGGAGGATTTTTTTATTTTTGGACCTTTCGTACCGCAAACATCAACAATCATGAAAAAAGTAGTTTTAATTACAGGAGGTTCTTCGGGAATAGGAAAATCTATTGGCGAATTTTTGCATCATAAAGGTTTTGTTGTGTATGGAACCAGCAGAAATCCGGAACGAATTTTAAATTCGGTTTTTCCTTTAGTGGCTTTGGATGTTCGGGATGCGGATTCGATTCATGCGGCTGTTGCCAAAGTGATTGCGACTTCCGGAAAACTTGATGTTGTTATTAATAATGCTGGAGTTGGGATTACGGGACCATTGGAAGAAATTCCGATGCATGAAATAAAGAATAATTTTGAGACTAATCTTTTTGGCCCAATTGAAGTGATGAGAGCAGTGTTGCCACAAATGCGAGTGCAAAAATCAGGATTAATTATCAATGTGACTTCCATTGCGGGCTATATGGGTTTGCCGTATCGAAGTGTTTATTCCGCTTCAAAAGGCGCATTAGAACTCATAACAGAAGCGATGCGTATGGAAGTGAAGTCTTTTGGTGTTCGTATTACCAATGTGGCTCCGGGTGATTTTGCGACAAATATTGCGTCGGGACGTTTTCATGCTCCGGTTCTAAAAGGATCGGCTTACGAAACTCCGTACGGAAATACATTGAAAACAATGGATGAACATGTGGACAGTGGCAGTAATCCGAATAAAATGGCCGAAGCGGTGTATCAAATAATCCAAACTCCGGAACCTAAAATTCATTATAAAGTGGGCGTTTTTATGCAAAAGTTTTCGATTGTTTTGAAACGAATACTTCCTGATAAAGTATATGAAAAAATGCTGATGAACCATTATAAGTTGTAATTTTGCACGAAATTTGTGAGCGTGAGGGATTGCAGTGAAAATCCTTTTATTTTTTCTTTAAAAATAAAAGATTGAAGCGGAAAGCCCGACCCTTGGGTCACGCCCAAAGAATTAGAAACACACAATTAAATTAGATAATATGAAATTTTTTATTGACACGGCTAATTTAGCTCAGATTAAGGAAGCACAGGCGTTGGGCGTTTTGGATGGTGTTACAACTAATCCAACATTAATGGCAAAAGAAGGAATCACAGGAAAAAACAACATTTTGAAACATTATGTTGACATTTGTAATCTTGTTGATGGTGATGTTAGTGCCGAAGTAAATGCTTTGGATTACGACGGAATGATAAAAGAAGGTGAAGAGTTGGCGGATTTACACGAGCAAATCGTGGTAAAATTGCCGATGACTAAAGAGGGAGTGATGGCTGCTAAATACTTTTCGGAGAAAGGTATAAAAACAAATGTAACTTTAGTATTCTCGGCTGGTCAGGCTTTATTGGCTGCTAAAGCGGGAGCTACTTATGTTTCTCCGTTTATTGGTCGTTTAGATGATATTTCTACAGACGGTTTGGCTTTGATTGAAGAAATAAGATTAATTTATGATAACTACGGTTACGAAACTCAGATTCTTGCTGCTTCAGTGCGTCACACTATGCACATTGTAAACTGTGCGAAAATTGGTGCTGATGTGATCACCGGACCACTTTCTGCCATTTACGGCTTATTAAAACACCCATTGACTGATATCGGATTGGCGCAATTTGTGGCTGATTTTGAGAAAGGAAATAAATAGATTTAAGATTGCAGATCACCGATTTTTGATTTGAAGATCTCGAAATAAACAAAAACTCCCATTATGCTTAGCAAAATGGGAGTTTTTTTGTTGGTTTGGTTTTGATTAGTTTATGTTGAAATTAGTGTGCTCCACCAACTTCTATTTCTTTTCCGATTCCTTGTTTTTCTAGAATTCCAATTACTTTCCATCCGTAGAATGCTATGAATGCAAAACATAAAACTGGAATAAAGTAAGAAGCATGAATTCCGATGATATCCGCTAGTTTTCCTTGTAACGGTGGGATAATTCCACCACCCAAAATCATCATTACCAAAAAGGCAGAACCCTGAGACGTGTATTTTCCTAATCCGGCGATTGCCAATGAGAAAATAGAAGGCCACATAATACTTAAGAATAATCCACCGCTCATAAAAGCAAAAATAGCTATTGTTCCAGTAGTAAATAAACCAATAAGCATTGCTGTCATTCCCATTAAACCAAAAATCATTAAGGTTCTAGACGGTTGGTCTTTTCCTAAAAAGAAACCAGCGATTTGAAATAAAATTACAAATGCATAAGCATATAAAGGCGTTACATCTTGTCCGGAAATAGCATTAGCAGCTAATACCACTCCAAAAGCTACATAAGGAACTACAATAAGTAAAATTTTCTTTAGTTGTGATGATGGGTTGAAAACTGTAATGGCTCCCGCCCAACGTCCGATCATTAAACTTCCCCAGTACATAGACATGTAAGGTGCTAAAGCTGGTCCAGAAATAGAACCAAAATCAGCGGTGACCAATAATTCACCAAGGTTACTCCCTATAGTTACTTCGACACCTACGTAAGCGAAAAGGGCTAACATTCCCAAAACTAATTGTGGGTATTTCATGGCTCCCCATCCTTCAGGATTTTTTTGAGCCGTGGTATTTGCAAAGAATAATCCGATAACAACCACTAAAAGTGTGGAAACTGTTAAGGCTAATCCTAAGTAATCTTTCTCTTTATTCTCAATAAAACGAGTAATAAATTCAGGTTCTTCATAACGGGAAAAGATATAGGCAAAAATAGCAACCAAAATTACAGTGATGGCAATTAGGGTTTTCATTGCTTTGTTCGCGGTTTCAAAAGTAGAATCACTTTTTCCAGCCGGTAACTTTTTAGAAAAATGGAATAAAGCCGCTGCCAATAAAAATAGCCCTCCAACAAATACATACAGGATTCTCATTGAATCCAATGAATCTGGTTTTTTAGCATATTCTTCAATATTTACACCAGCAATAACACCAAACAAGGCGATAGAAACCACTATCGGTCCTATTGTGGTGCCCAATGAATTAATTCCTCCGGCAAGATTCAGCCTGCTTGATGCTGAATGTGGTTCACCCAGTGAAGCGGCAAACGGCTGTGCCGATGTTTGTTGTAATGAAAAACCAAGTGCTACAATGAATAATGCACCAAGAATAAACAAATAACTTCCTTGTGTTACCGCTAAAATCATAAGCAGAGCCCCAAAAGTACTTATCAATAATCCGTAAATAATTCCTTTTTTGAATCCCCAACCGTTTAGAATATCTTTTTTGGCTATGCTGCTAAAAATAAAAAGCAATAAAGCACCGATGTAATAAGCACCATAAAAAGCAAAATCGATAAGTTGACTTTGAAATTGATCTAAGCCAAATTTAGCTTTGCAAAATGGAATGAAAATCCCGTTTGATGCTCCAATAAAACCCCAAAAGAAAAATACGGTTATGAGCGTGTAAAGCGCGGAATTGTTAGACTTTGTTTGTTCTGAATTCATAAGTATAAATTGGTTAGTGATGATTGTAAAATACTTTTATAACTGTAAGACCGTAAATATATTTGTTAAGTAAATTAAAAAAAAATAATTTAGACTAAATATTGTTATAATTATTGAATAACCATTTTTTGTTGAATTTGCCTGCTTTTTTTTCAAACATTTTGCTATTTCTAAAACAAGTAGAAATAAGAAATGCGGTTTGATATTTTCTAAATTGGTAAAAACGGGCTATGATTTCCGTGATTCAATAAATTTTGGGATCCAAAAGTAATTATTTAATTGTAGGGTGTTGATTTTTCTCTGCTCTTTTAAAAAAACCTATCTTTATAAATCAGTATAAAAAACGCAATATGAAAAGTGATCTAGAAAGAAAAACGGATATCAGTTATGAAAGTGCCGGAAAATTTGAGGAAACACGATTTGAAAAAATTCATAATAAAATTTTCAAAAACGCTTCGGAAGCATCTTTAATAGTTGCTCACGAAATTGCTCAATTGATTAAATCCAAACAAACCGAAAACAAAGCTTGTATTCTTGGTTTGGCAACTGGTTCTTCTCCGATTAAGGTATATGAAGAATTGGTTCGAATGCATCAAGAAGACGGCCTTAGTTTTAGCAATGTAGTCGCTTTTAATTTGGATGAGTATTATCCCATGAAGAAAGAGAACCACCATAGTTATCATCACTTCATGCACGAGCATTTGTTCAATCACATTGATATTAAACCGGAAAATATAAATATTCCTGATGGAACAGTGCAAGCTGATGCGCTCAAACAATATTGTATCGATTATGAAAATAAAATAAAAATTGCTGGTGGCCTTGATTTTCAATTGCTGGGAATTGGTCGTACAGGTCACGTAGGTTTTAATGAACCGGGTTCTCACATCAATTCCGGAACCCGAATAATTACTTTGGATTACATTACAAGAGTCGATGCTTCTTCTGATTTTAATGGAATCGAAAGTGTACCAAAAAGAGCACTTACCATGGGTGTTTCAACAATTCTTAAATCCAAAAGAATTGTTTTGATGGCTTGGGGCCAAAATAAAGCTGAGATAATAAAGAGAACTATTCAGGGCAATAGCAGTCCTGATATTCCGGCAACCTTCTTGCAAAATCATGACAATACCACTTTTGTTTTAGATCAATCGGCAGCTTCGGAACTAACGCGGTTCAAAACACCATGGCTCGTTCAAGATTGCAATTGGACATTGGAACTAAAATGTAAAGCGATTGTTTGGCTGTGTTTAAAGACAAATCGCTCCATACTAAAATTGACCGACAGGGATTATAACAATAACGGCATGTCTGATTTGCTGGCTTTAGAAGGTTCTGCATACGATTTGAATATTAATATGTTCAATGTATTGCAACACACCATAACGGGATGGCCGGGAGGAAAGCCCAATACGGATGACTCCAATAGACCTGAAAGAGCAAATCCCGCAAAGAAGCGAATTATCCTTTTTAGTCCGCATCCGGATGATGATGTGATTTCCATGGGAGGAACTTTTTCTAAATTGATACGACAAGGACATGATATTCATGTCGTTTATCAAACCTCAGGTAATATTGCGGTTACAGATGAGGAAGCTCTGAAATTTGCGGAAGTTTGTAATGATTTTGTTGACAATGAAGCGACAAAAATTGATTTTCAATCGGTTATTAATTTTTTGAATAATAAGTCAGAAAATCAAATGGATTCCCCAGAAGTTAGAAAGCTAAAAGGACTTATCAGACGCAGAGAATCGTACGCAGCAGTACGGTACATTGGATTGAATGAATCGAATATCCATTTTCTGGATATGCCTTTTTATGAGACGGGGCTAATAAAGAAAAACCCAATCCATGCGGAAGATATTGCTATTATAAAAGCGATTATAGAAAAAATAAAACCGCATCAGGTTTTTGCGGCCGGTGATCTTGCGGATCCGCACGGAACGCATGAAGTTTGCCTTAACGCTATTTTTGCGGCAATGGCCGATTTAAAACCACAACCGTTTATGAATGATTGTTGGCTTTGGTTATACCGCGGCGCATGGCATGAGTGGGGAATACATGAAATAGACATGGCCGTTCCGTTAAGTCCGGAGGAAGTAATGTTAAAACGACACGCTATTTTGTACCATCAATCGCAAAAAGACCGCGTGATGTTTCAAGGTAATGATTCCAGAGAATTTTGGGTGCGTGCCGAAGACCGCAATAAACAAACTGCAAAATTGTATGATGATTTAGGATTGGCAGAGTATGAAGCCATCGAAGCTTTTAAACGTTTTGACTATTAAGAATATATTGAAGACCTGCAAACTATGAAATACTTTTTAATCCTATTATTTGTAACTTTTGTTTCGAATGCTCAAATCACCACCGAGCAATTAAACCTAATGCCTTGGCCACAAAATATAAAGTTGACCACTGGCACTTTTGCTTTAAGCAAAAATTTTAAAGTGAATATTACCGGGAATCCTAATCCCAGAATTTTTATAGGCGCAACCAACTTTGTACGACGATTGGATGGCAGAACGGGATTGTTTTTGGAGCAAAGTTTTTTGACAAAAGTTAACGAAAGTCCGGAAGCGGAATTGCAAATAAATTGTGTTCGCAACGGAAAAATAGAAATAAATGAAGATGAAAGTTACGAATTGAAAATTTCTTCTAATCAAATAACCATTAATGCTACTAGCGATTTAGGGGCTTTGCATGGTTTGGAGACGTTATTACAATTGCTTCAAAATAATAGTACATCATATTACTTTCCGGTTGTTGAAATCTCGGATTCGCCGCGTTTTACCTGGAGAGGCTTGATGATTGATGCGGCCCGACATTTTCAACCGGTAGATGTTATCAAAAGAAATCTGGACGCTATGGCTTCGATGAAAATGAATGTTTTTCATTGGCATTTGGCGGATGATCAAGGTTGGAGAATTGAATTGAAAAATCATCCTAAATTGACAGAATTAGCTTCAGATGGAAATTTTTACACTCAGGAAGAAATCAAAAATATTGTAAAATATGCTGATGAAAGAGGGATTCTGGTTATTCCTGAAATAGATGTTCCGGGACACGCATCGGCGTTGCTGACTGCTTATCCGGAAATAGGAAGTAAAGTAGGCGAGGGGGAAATTACGTATGAAGTGCAAAGAAATTCAGGAATTTTTAATGCGACTTTAGACCCTACAAATCCAAAAACATACGAAGTTATAAGTTCGATTTTTGACGAAGTGTGTACATTATTTCCGAGTAGTTATTTTCATATTGGCGGTGACGAAAATAATGGAAAAGAATGGAATGCAAATCCTGCTATTCAGCAATTTAAGAAAGATAATAATTTTGTCAACAACCATGATTTGCAAACTTATTTTAATATGAAGTTGATTCCAATCTTGAAAGAATACAACAAAAAATTAATGGGTTGGGAAGAAATAATGACTGAAAACATGTCAAAAGACGCCATAATTCATGCTTGGCGAGGAACTAATGAAGGTCAAGAAGCCGGCGGAGCATTGATCAAAGCCGCAAAGAGCGGTTACAATACTGTGTTGTCCAATGGGTATTATATTGATTTGATGCTTGGTTTAGAAAGTCATTATTTGAATGATCCCATACCCAAAAAGATTATTCTTAGTCCAGAGGAAAAAGCAAGGGTTTTAGGAGGAGAAGCCGCAATGTGGAGCGAACTCGTAACGCCATTAAATATAGATTCCAGAATTTGGCCACGAACCGCCGCGATAGCCGAGCGATTATGGTCTGATGAATCCGTTACAAATATGAACAGCTTACGCAAAAGGTTGAAAACAATTTCTTTTAGATTAGAAGAACTCGGAATTACGCACATTAGAGACAAAGAAGTGATTTTAAGAAACATCAGCAACAATCAAGATACGCGTGCATTGAATGATTTTTCGAATCTTTGTGAACCACTGAAAAATTACAAACGCAATGGTGGCGGAAAGAAATACCGCATGCATTCTCCACTAACCTTATTTGCGGATGCTTGTAATGCTGATGCTTCGGAAGCACTAGATTTTAATGCTGCTGTAAAAAATTATTTATCGGATAAAAGCAAGGAGAATAAAGGGATTGTAACTGACTTTTTTAAGAAATGGATTACCTTAAATTCCGATTTAATTGCTTTAGGTGCAAATGCACCGCTTGTGCAACCGCTATTGCCTTTGTCTAAAAGTTTGAGTGATTTGTCTCAGCAACTATTACTTGTAATGGATAAAAAACAAACTATAAATTCAACGCTCTTAAATGATTTATTAGAAAAATGCAATACCAGAAGTCTTGCTGATGTAGAATTAGCAGTTTACGGCAGTTTGAAAAAGTTGTTGTAAACAAGAAAATGTAATATTGTTTTTACGAAGTAAGAATTTTGAAATCCTGACAACTGCGTCAGGATTTTTTTTTGAACTATTATCTTAATACACAAATTAAAACCGTTAAAAATCGATTTTTTGGGAATTCAGTAAATCAGTATTTTTTTCGTATTTTTGCAAAAATTTTATAAAATAAATATTCATGTTAACAGTAAATAATTTATCAGTTCAGTTTGGCAAACGAATTTTGTTTGACGAAGTAAATACTACCTTCACTCACGGTAATATCTACGGAGTTATCGGAGCCAATGGTGCTGGAAAATCTACTTTTCTTAAAATAATTGCCGGTGAAATGGACCCAACCTCGGGACATATTCACTTAGAACCTGGAAAACGTATGTCGGTTTTGAACCAAAACCACAATATGTTTGACGAAAGCACCGTATTGGAAACCGTTATAATGGGAAATAAAACCCTTTATGCGATCAAAAAAGAAATGGATGCTTTGTATTTAGATTACAATGATTCAAATGCGGACAGGATAGGCGAGTTACAAGTGCAATTTGAAGAAATGAATGGATGGAATGCTGATTCCGATGCGGCATCGATGTTATCAAATCTCGGAATTTCAGAGGAATATCATTATACTTTAATGGGAGATCTTGAGGGAAAAATTAAAGTTCGTGTCCTTTTGGCACAAGCGCTTTTTGGAAATCCGGATTTACTTATTATGGATGAACCTACCAATGATCTGGATTTTGAAACGATTGCTTGGTTAGAGAATTTCTTAGCTAACTATGAAAATACCGTAATTGTCGTTTCTCACGACAGACACTTTTTGGATTCCGTTTGTACGCATATTTCTGATATCGATTTCAGTAAAATAAATCATTATTCCGGAAACTATACATTCTGGTATGAATCAAGTCAATTAGCAGCAAAACAACGCGCGCAACAAAACAAAAAAGCAGAAGAAAAGAAGCAGGAATTAGAAGAATTTATTCGTCGTTTTAGTGCGAATGTAGCCAAATCAAAACAAGCTACTTCGCGTAAAAAAATGATTAGTAAATTGAATATTTCCGAGATAAAACCATCAAGTCGTCGTTATCCGGCTATTATTTTTGACCAAGAGCGTGAAGCAGGAGATCAAATTTTGAATGTGCAGAATTTAAGCGCTTCTATTGAAGGAGATGTTTTGTTTAAAGGCGTAGATTTGAATATGGCCAAAGGCGATAAAATCGTTCTTTTCTCCAAAGATTCACGTGCTACAACAGCTTTCTATGAAATTTTGAACGGAAATAAAAAAGCGGATTCCGGAACTTTTGACTGGGGAGTTACAACAAACCAAGCGTATTTGCCAGTAGAAAACCATTCATTTTTTGAGAGCGATTACACGCTTGTAGACTGGTTGCGTCAATGGGTAAAAACGGAAGAAGAACGTGATGAGGTAAATATTCGTAGTTTCCTTGGGAAAATGATTTTCTCAGGTGAAGAGGCGTTGAAAACCTGTAGAGTTTTATCTGGAGGAGAAAAAGTGCGTTGCATGTTGTCTCGAATGATGATGGAAAGAGCAAATGTTTTAATGCTGGATGAACCTACCAATCACTTGGACCTAGAGTCGATTACAGCATTTAATAATTCCTTGAAAAACTTTAAGGGATCTGTAATTTTCACCACTCATGATCATGAATTTTCTCAAACGGTTGCCAATAGAGTAATTGAATTAACACCTAATGGAGCGATTGACCGTTACATGACTTTTGATGATTACCTTGATGATGAAAAAGTTCAGGAATTGAGAGCTAAAATGTATGTAGTGTAAAGAGTAATTTATATTTAAGACTAAAAATATCCCGCAATTGCGGGATATTTTTATTAAAAGAAGTTTTTGATTTTCGAGTTTAATTAAACGATCATTATTTCTTACCGAAAATTTTACTAATGATAAAAATGATAATAGCGATAACGACAACAACTATAAATATACCAACACCTACTCCAGCTTTGAATATCCCCTCTATTATTGAACAACTTGAAAATGATATTAATACTATAAAAAGCATCAATAATCTGGTGAGTCTTTTTTGCATGATTTTATGTTTTTTATGTTAAATGTTAAAAAGTAAAATTAGGGTATCACTGCGGGTCTCTGTTATAGAATTTTTATTGATTGTTGTAAAATTATTTAATATGAATATACTGTTTTTATAGAATTATTGGAATTAGCATTTTCTCTCTTTTTAATTATAAAATCATAAATTGGAATTTGTATATTTGTCCAACCAAACAATAAAATTACTATGAGTCAAAAAGTATTACTTACTGCAAAAGAAGTTACTATCATATTACATCGTTTGGCCTGTCAATTAATTGAAAAACATCTAGATTTTTCAGATACAATATTAGTTGGAATTCAACCAAGAGGTGTTTTTTTGGCGGAGCGTTTAAAAGAAATTTTAGAAAAAGAATACCAAACTCCTGAAATTCAGTTGGGTTATCTGGACATCACTTTTTTTAGGGATGATTTTAGAAGAACCGAAAAGCCATTAGAAGCCAATAAAACCAAAATTAATTTCATCGTCGAAAATAAAAAAGTCATTTTCATAGATGATGTTTTGTTCACTGGACGAAGCATTCGATCTGCGTTGACTGCTATTCAATCTTTTGGCCGACCATCAGAAATTGAACTTTTGGTTTTGATAGACAGACGTTTCAGTCGCAATTTACCCATTCAACCGGATTATAGAGGAAGACAGGTTGATGCGATAAATAATGAAAAAGTAAAAGTGAGCTGGAAAGAAAATGAAGGTGAAGATGGCGTGTATTTAATTACAAGTTAGATTGAAAACAAACGCTAACTATTAGAAACTATAATCGTAAACAAAAATGAAAGAATTAAGCGTAAATCATTTATTAGGCATAAAATACATCAACAAGAATGATATTGACCTGATTTTTGAAACTGCCGATCATTTTAAAGAAGTCATCAATCGACCCATTAAGAAAGTGCCTTCGTTACGAGATATTACCATCGCCAATATTTTCTTCGAAAACAGTACCAGAACAAAACTCTCTTTTGAATTAGCGCAAAAACGTTTATCAGCAGATGTTATTAGCTTTTCGGCAGCGCAATCATCTGTCAAAAAAGGAGAAACATTAATAGATACCGTAAATAATATCCTTTCGATGAAAGTAGACATGGTAGTGATGCGACACGCTAATCCCGGGGCCGCTTATTTCTTGTCCAAAAACGTAAAAGCCAGTATCGTAAATGCGGGAGATGGCGCACATGAACATCCTACACAAGCATTATTAGACAGCTATTCCATTCGGGAAAAACTAGGTGAAGTAGCCGGAAAAAAAGTAGTTATTGTAGGCGATGTTTTGCATTCCAGAGTTGCATTGTCCAATATTTATGCTTTGCAAATGCAAGGGGCTGAGGTGAAAGTTTGCGGGCCTAAAACGCTTATTCCAAGATATATTGAATCACTTGGCGTTACCGTGGAACCTAATTTACGAAAAGCATTAGAATGGTGTGATGTTGCGAATATGTTGCGCGTCCAAAATGAGCGTATGGATGTCAATTATTTCCCATCCACAAGGGAATATGCGCAGCAATATGGAGTTGATAAACCGCTTTTGGATTCTCTTAATAAAGAAATTATAATCATGCATCCTGGACCTATTAACCGTGGTGTTGAAATTACAAGTGAAGTGGCTGATTCAAACCAATCCGTGATTTTAAACCAAGTAGAAAATGGTGTGGCAATAAGAATGGCAGTTATTTATCTTTTGGCTTCAAAAATTCAATAAATAAACATAATACTTTGTAAATTAGCTATTTATAAACTACGCTGCCTTTAAGCAGTCTCTGAAATTTAATATAATGAAAGTAGATCAAAAAGGACATACGATAACAATTAGAGATACTCAGGGCGATTTTACTTCTTTTTTAATGAAGGTTACCCACCAATATAAAACATTCGAAAAACACAACATAATAATTGATCTTTTGCTGCATAAAGATTTGTCATCGAATGATATTAAGTTATTTCTGCCGTTATCAAAACAACATAAAAAAGCTAAAAAGTCATTTGTTATCGTCACTTCAGATTTTGATTACAACGCTGTACCTTCTAAATTAACAGTTGTACCTTCACTATTAGAAGCGCATGACATCATAGAAATGGAAGAGATTGAAAGAGATTTAGGTTTTTAAATTGGTTTATTCGGTTATGTTTAACCGTTTAATTGATTTAAGAAAAATAAGAAATAACCGAATAAGCAAAAACTTGAAACTAACAATCCTTGGTTGCTATGCCGCAACACCCCGAACGTTTACCAATCCTACTTCTCAGATTTTAGAAATAAAAAACAGACTTTTTCTGATTGATTGCGGGGAAGGAACGCAAGTACAATTGCGGAAGAATAAAATCCGATTTTCTAAAATAAACCATATTTTTATTTCCCATTTGCATGGGGACCACTTTTTTGGATTAGTGGGTTTAGTATCAACATTTACTTTGCTGAACCGAACTACGGATTTGCATATTTATGGTCCAAAGGGCATCAAAGAAATTATCAAGCTGCAATTGCGATTGTCTAATTCCTGGACCAATTACGGTTTATTTTTTCATGAATTGGAATCTCTTGAAAGCGAGATTATTTTTGAAGACGACAAGGTTTTGGTGAAAACCATTCCATTGAAACATCGCGTGTACACCAACGGTTTTTTGTTCCAAGAAAAAATAGGTGATCGAAAACTAAACTTGGATGCCGTTCAAAATTATGAAATAGAAAGTTGTTATTACCAAAAAATAAAAAACGGAAAAGATATCACGTTAGAAGACGGAAGAATTATAGCAAACGACAACTTAACATTTGATCCTATACCGGCAAAGAATTACGCTTTTTGTTCGGATACAGTTTATAATGAAGCAATAATTCCAATTATAGAAAATATAGATGTACTGTACCATGAATCTACTTTCCTGCAATCTGAGGAAAATCTGGCCAAAAAAACATTACATTCTACAGCAAAGGAAGCGGCAACCATTGCTTTGAAAGCAAATGCCAAACAATTAATTTTAGGACATTATTCTACTCGATATGAAAGTATCCAATTGTTTAAAGAAGAAGCCGAAACTATTTTTCCTGAAGTGCTATTGGGTGATGACGGAAAAAGCTTCGAGTTTTAAATACAGAAATTAATTTAGATTGTAAAAATTGCCAATAGGATTTTTTATTTTAATTGAATTGAATCATCAAATGATCTAACATTTTTAAAAAACAAAATTATGAATGACTTAAGTAATTACAGAAAATCATACGAGAAGAGTGAATTGTTAGAATCCAATATTCCGGAGGATCCAATTAACTTGTTTAATCGCTGGTTTCATGAAGTAGAAGATCTTGGTGGCGACAGCGAAGTAAATGCGATGACAGTGGCAACAATTGGATTAGATGGCTTTCCGAAGTCCCGAGTTGTCTTATTGAAAAAGTTTAATGAAGAAGGTTTTATTTTTTATACCAATTATAATTCAGAAAAGGGTAAGGCTATTGCTGAAAATCATAACGTTTGCCTGTCTTTTTTTTGGCATACCATGGAGCGTCAGGTTATCATAAAAGGAATAGCAAAAAGGACATCGGAAATAAATTCTGACAGTTATTTTGAATCCAGACCAAACGGAAGTAAATTGGGAGCAATTGTATCTACTCAAAGTGAAGTAGTTCCGTCCAGAGAATATTTAGAGGAAAACCTGAAGCAGTTAGAAAAAGATTTTGAGAGTGTCGTAATTCCGAGACCCAAACACTGGGGCGGATTTTTAGTAACTCCTTTAGAAGTAGAGTTTTGGCAAGGGAGACCCAATCGATTACATGACAGAATTCGTTATACAAGTCAACAAGATTATTCTTGGAAAATTGACCGTTTGGCTCCATAGTGTAAGAAATATATATATTTAATTATTTTTATAATGTAGTTCATCGATTTTTTTTGGTATTTAAACGGTAAAATGCTTATGTTTGAGTAAGAAACAAAAAACATAGTATTATATATTAAAGTTGTTTGCCCCACAATCTACTTTAAACCTAACCTGCTAAAATTATGAAGCTAAAATTACTTCGTGCATTATTGCTCGCTACTGTAATATGTACTATGAATTCCTGTTCTTCGGAAGATTCCGAAGTTGCAGCTACTAGTGTAAGTCTCCAAAAAGTAGCTAATTACTCTTACAACTCTATTGAATTGAAGACAATGGAATTGATCAATACATACAGAGTTAGCAAAGGTTTAAATCCTTTGCAAAATATTAATCACATGTCGTACAAATCTGAAGAACATAGTAATTATATGATTGCTAATAATGTTGTAAACCACAATGGTTTTTCAGCCCGTTCAGAGAATATAATGCAAACCTTGGGTGCTACGTCTGTGAGTGAAAATATAGCTTACAATTACAACACGCCGGAAGCCGTTTTAAACGCATGGTTAGCCAGTCCTGGTCACAAAGAAAATATTGAAGGTAATTTTACACATTTTGGAATCGCTATTAAGGAGAATCCCGCAACTGGTAAAAAGTATTACACAAATATTTTTGCAAAAATATAAGTTGAGTTTTTTATAATTAAAAGGCTGTCTTATCCCCAAAAGACAGTCTTTTATATTTTAAAATATCTCACATATTTAACCTTATTTGAAATATTTAAAAAATTGTATTTGTATTTTTTTTTAAGTCCAATGAATTCTTTTTCATTGGACTTTTTTAATATTGTTATTTATGTCAAAGATTAACCAAATATGCTCTTATATAGTTGTTAATCCCTTTAAAGCTTTAGATTTTGCATTACTTGATTAACATGACAGTGGTATTAAATCAAATCCTGATTTATGAAATAACTAAAAAAATAGGCTGCCTTTATCAGGCAGCCTGCTAGGTTTAACCATGATCGTTTTTTACAAAGCAGTAATAATAAATTCACTTCTTCGGTTCAATTGGTGTTCGTCCTCAGTACATTCTACATCATCAGCACATTTATTTACCAGTTGTGTTTCACCATATCCTTTTCCAGTCAATCGGTTTGCATTTACGCCATTTTTGATTAACCAATTAATAGTAGATACAGCTCTTCTATCAGATAATGCTTCATTATATTTAAATGTTTGCCTGCTATCCGTATGGGAACGAATATCAAGTTTCATTGTTGGATTTTGGTTTAAAACATCTAATATTTTTTCTAAATCAAACGCTGCTTCTTGTCGGATGTTTGATTTATCTAAATCAAAATAAATCATTTTTATATTAAAACATTTACCTAAATCATCACCAATTGTTACTTTGCATTTCGCGTTTTCTAATGCTATTGGCAAGTATGTTTTTCCATTTTCATTCGCTATTACAATCATCTGTTCCTTAGTTGTATATTCAGGTTTTTGAGCTCTTACATAATATGTTTTGCCGCATTCAACAGTAAAAGAATAATTACCCTTATCATCAGAAATAGTTGTGTTAAGGATATTAAATTGATTGTCAAATAAAGTTACTTTAGCATCAGGAAGTAATTCTGCTGTAGCAAGATCAGTAATCTCACCATATAATAATTGTTGACATGTGATTTTTTTTTGCTCTAAAAATTTATAAATATCATCGTATCCCAGACCACCATCCCTGTTTGAGGTGAAAAAACCTCTTCTTGATTTTGTATCTATTAAATAAGCGAAATCATCTTTTGGAGAATTAATATCAGCACCTACATTTTGTACCTCTTCAAAAGTTCCATTGGGATTAATAGTCGAAACAAAAACATCTAAACCTCCTAAGCCGGGATGTCCGTCTGATGCAAAGTAAATTTCGTTTTCATCATTTACAAATGGAAAAGTTTCTCTTCCTTCAGTGTTGATTGTATTTCCTAAATTCACCGGAATACCGAAGGTTCCATTATCGTTTATTTGTACTTTAAATAAATCGGATAGACCAACTGTTCCCGGCATGTCAGATGCAAAATATAATGTTTTACCATCGGGACTTAACGCAGGATGTGCAACACTGTAATTATCGCTATTAAAAGGAAGTTCAGTTATATTTGACCAAGAATCATTTTCTAAAATGGCTTTATATATTTTTATTAAAGTAATTTTATTAGCATCTTTTCCTTTTTTGCCATCGAGATAATTGTTTCGGGTAAAGTACATTGTTTTCCCGTCTTTTGTAAAAGCAGGGGTAGACTCATGAAATTTAGAATTTATTTTTTTGTCAAACTTTTGTGGTTTTTCAGGGATCATATTTTCCCCTAAATTGGCGGCATATAAATTAGTGAAATATTGATTTGTCCATTTGTGTTTTCTTTGTCCTAAACTTCCCGTGTCCCTTGCTGATGCGAACACGATTTCATTTGAAAAGAATGCCGTCCCATAATCGGAATAAATAGAGTTTATTCCGGCATCCTCAATTTTATATCTTCCAGAGTTGGCTTTTATAGCGTCAAGATAATTCACATTTTTCATGAAAAGACGTCCGCGGCTATCGTTTCCCGATTTTTGATTAAACAATTCCAATAGTTCGTTAGCTTTATCATTTTGACCAATGGATCTTAACGATTGCGCATAACGGAAATAATATTCAGGTTCCAAGTCGGTAGTATATACAGCAAATAATTCACCATACCACTTGGCCGCTTGTTCTAACTCAGCATTGAAGTAATAGGAATTGCCTAATTTTTTAAACATATCTGCCGATTTATATCCTTTTTCGGCTACTTTTTCGTAGGTTTTTATAGCGTCAATGTAGGCATAGTTGTCGTATTTTTTGTCTGCAATTTTTACCTTTTCTTTTTGCGGGTATACATTAAATGAAAACGCAATAATTAATGTTATACAAAAGAGTATATTATTTTTCATATTAATTGTTTTAGAAGAATCTTGGAGTTGTAATTTTACCATTATTTTTAAATATTTCATAGCGCAAGAATATTTCATGAGAACCAGAATTATAATTTCTTAATCGGGTTGTCTCCCTGTCATATCCATACCCTATGTACATTCCATCAGAAACTTGAAAACCAACCATGGCACTGAGCGCTGCACTCCATCTGTAAGCAACTCCCACTACAAATTTTTCATTAAACATAAAGTTACCAGAAACATCAACTTGTAGTGGCGCCCCTAAAACCATTTTAGTTAGTAATGCAGGTTTAAATTTTAATGAACTATTGATATCGAAAACATAACCGCCTATTAAATAATAATTTATTTTTTCTCTAAAGATTGCAATTTCATTATCATCATAACGGTCTGATTCAATAAAATTTGGAATGGAAATACCAACGTATGCTTTATCAGAATGAAGATATAAACCTGCTCCAATGTTAGGCGAAAATTTATTTTCGATATTTTGCATCATGGGATCAAGTGGATAGGAATCAACAGGATTTAATTTTGAAATATCTAAATTGAATAAATTTGCCGTTGCCTTTAAACCAAATGATAGTTTATAATTTTCCGATGTGGGAATGGTATAGGAGAAATCAGCAGAAATTGTACTTTCATTTGTAGGTCCAATTTTATCACTAATAAAAGAAACTCCTAAACCAAGATTATTATCATTTAGTGGGGTGTTGATTGAGGCAACATTTGTAACAGGGGCACCATCCAACCCTACCCATTGGGTACGATGCATAGCGAAAATACTCATTGCTCCTCTAGATCCTGCATAAGCGGGATTGATGTTAATGGTATTGTACATGTACTGCGTATATTGTGCATCTTGTTGTGCAAAACCAGTAAATGCTGTAAACATTAACAAGATTAAAAATATTTTTGCTCTCATAGTAGATTTTTTTATTGTGATTGAACTACTTCTTTTTTTAGATTCAAAAGATCTGTTTCGAAAAATGTCAATACTATTTATATTAAAGAATAGGGCTAATTTATTTTTTAACCTGAGGACTTTTAACTGTCCTCAGGATTTAAATTAATTCAAAATTATTTAGTAAGGTATAAATACCCATCTAATTTTTTGATTTCCACTTTACCATTTCCATCAATAGAACTGTAATTTAGGATGTAAAAATAGGTTCCGGTAGGTAAACCAGAAGACTGATTAACAGTTGTTCTTCCGCGAGAGATTCCTTCAAAATTATTAGTTTGATTGTTGTAATTTTTAGTTTCAAAAACTAATACACCCCAACGGTTATAAATTTCAACTGTGTTTTCCGGATAACAAGCAGTATCATCAATATTATCGATAACAAACATTTCATTTATACCATCTCCATTAGGTGAAAAAGCATTATGTACTTTTATGTCACCACATCCTAAAACAATACAATCATCGTTTATGTTTACAGTCAGTACTATTTTTCTTGGACAATCTTCGTTGTTGATTCGATATTCAAAAACTTTGTTGCCCAAACTTAATCCAAAAGGGGATAGGATGTTTCCTTGTAATGCTCCTGTATTATCAACATCTACCCAAGTTCCGTTTGTTGGTGTTCCGGCAGGTAATAAATTAAAGATATTGATTGTTGAAGAGTCTCCACTACAAGCAGAGCTTGCAATAGATATTCCGCTATTTGCCACAGAGACATTAACCGTTTGAGTAAATGTAGAAATGTTTCCACAAGAATCTGAAACAGACCATTTTCTTACAATTGAATAAGAGTTCTGAGAACTATTAGTGATTGTCTCCGTATATATTGCCGGAGAAGCTGTTGAACAATTATCTGCAAAAATAAGTTCTGGTTTTAAAGGGATAGCATCGCAATTCACATTGACAGTAGCAGCAAACTCTGTTGCAGTTGTTGGACCATTAGTATCTTGTACTCTGATGATTTGAGAGGCAGTAGTCGAATTTCCTGCTGAATCTGTAGCTGTCCAAGTTCTTGTTACAGTGTAAGAACCAACACAACTTCCTTGAACAGTTGTGTCAATGAATGTAAATGTCACGGAACTACAGGTATCAATTGCTGTTGCTTGAGCAAAATTAGGAGTAGCACTACAACTTATCGTTGATGGCACTGGTAATGATGTAAAGACGGGTGCGGTACTATCTTTAATAATTATTGTTATTGTAGCAGTATCACAGTTTTTAGGGTTTAATTTTTCACATATTTGGTATATTAAAACGTAAGTTCCGGGAATTGTTCCGTTTAATGTTTTGATATCTCCAAGGTTATCCAATTGAATGTTTGGATTTTGTCCAGAAACCAAAGTGATATTTACCGCTGAAGCTACTACGAGGTTTCCATTACTTAAATCGTTTACTAATACATTTCCTAACAATCCAGACGATGTACAATTTTCGATTGAAAAAACATCATCATTAGCGACAATAGCAGGAGCTGAAACTGTAACAGTAACCGTAGCAGTATCACAATTGGTTGGATTAAGTATTTCACAGATTTGATATACTAATGTATAGTTACCGGCAGGCGTACCCGGAGCAACAAGAACATTAGTACCAGAAAGCGTGATTCCAGCATTCGAAGAAGAAACAAAAGTTGTGTTCACTTGCGAAGCCAAAACAGGAAGTCCGTTTAGGGTATCATTAACCAAGACATTTGTGAAAGCCGTTCCGCCGTTTGAGCCATTTATAGCAGTTCCGGTATCATCATTAGCGACAATAGCAGGAGCTGAAACTGTAACAGTAACCGTAGCAGTATCACAATTGGTTGGATTAAGTATTTCACAGATTTGATATACTAATGTATAGGTACCAGCAGGCGTACCCGGAGCAACAAGAACATTAGTACCAGAAAGCGTGATTCCAGGATTCGAAGAAGAAACAAAAGTTGTATTCACTTGCGAAGCCAAAACAGGAATTCCGTTTAGGGTATCATTAACCAAAACATTGGTGAAAGCCGTTCCGCCGTTTGAGCCATTTACAGCAGTTCCGATATCATCATTAGCGACAATAGCAGGAGCTGAAACGGTTACGCTAACCGAAGCAGTATCACAGTTGGTTGGATTAAGTATTTCACAGATTTGATATACTAATGTATAGTTACCGGCAGGCGTACCCGGAGCAACAAGAACATTAGTACCAGAAAGCGTGATTCCAGGATTCGAAGAAGAAACAAAAGTTGTATTCACTTGCGAAGCCAAAACAGGAATTCCGTTTAGGGTATCATTAACCAAAACATTGGTGAAAGCCGTTCCGCCGTTTGAGCCATTTACAGCAGTTCCGGTATCATCATTAGCGACAATAGCAGGAGCTGAAACTGTAACAGTAACCGTAGCAGTATCACAATTGGTTGGATTAAGTATTTCACAGATTTGATATACTAATGTATAGTTACCGGCAGGCGTACCCGGAGCAACAAGAACATTAGTACCAGAAAGCGTGATTCCAGCATTCGAAGAAGAAACAAAAGTTGTGTTCACTTGCGAAGCCAAAACAGGAAGTCCGTTTAGGGTATCATTAACCAAGACATTTGTGAAAGCCGTTCCGCCGTTTGAGCCATTTATAGCAGTTCCGGTATCATCATTAGCGACAATAGCAGGAGCTGAAACTGTAACACTAACCGTAGCAGTATCACAATTGGTTGGATTAAGTATTTCACAGATTTGATATACTAATGTATAGGTACCAGCAGGCGTACCCGGAGCAACAAGAACATTAGTACCAGAAAGCGTGATTCCAGCATTCGAAGAAGAAACAAAAGTTGTGTTCACTTGCGAAGCCAAAACAGAAACTCCGTTTAAGGTATCATTAACCAAAACATTGGTGAAAGCCGTTCCGCCGTTTGAGCCATTTACAGCAGTTCCGATATCATCATTAGCGACAATAGCAGGAGCTGAAACTGTAACAGTAACCGTAGCAGTATCACAATTGGTTGGATTAAGTATTTCACAGATTTGATATACTAATGTATAGGTACCGGCAGGCGTACCCGGAGCAACAAGAACATTAGTACCAGAAAGCGTGATTCCAGCATTCGAAGAAGAAACAAAAGTGGTTATTAGATCCTCTGTTTTAGCTTCTTTACAATTTAGTAAATCATTTATTAAAACATTACTTACTGATATTCCACCTGCTTCTCCATTTATTTGTATTCCTGTGTCATCATTAGCTATAATTTCTCCGACCACCGTTACAATTTGAGTACAAGTAGCAGTATTTCCTGCATGGTCTGTTACAGTCCAAGTTACGGTTGTGTTTCCGATAGGGAAAACGGTAGGCGCATCGTTGGTTACAGATTTCACCCCACAATTATCAGCAGTAGTTGGATTTCCAAGAGTTACATTGGCTTTAGCCGCAGTACAGGAAGCCACGTCCACAGGCACCGTTACCGGCGCTGCACAGGTGATAGTTGGATTGATATTGTCTACCACCGTTACGATTTGAGTACAAGTAGCGGTATTTCCTGCATGGTCTGTTACAGTCCAAGTTACGGTTGTGTTTCCGATAGGGAAAACGGTAGGCGCATCGTTGGTTACAGATTTCACCCCACAGTTATCAGCAGTAGTTGGATTTCCAAGAGTTACATTGGCTTTAGCCGCAGTACAGGAAGCCACATCCACAGTCACCGTTACCGGCGCTGCACAAGTGATAGTTGGATTGATATTGTCTATCACCGTTACAATTTGAGTACAAGTAGCGGTATTTCCTGCATGGTCTGTTACAGTCCAAGTTACGGTTGTGTTTCCGATAGGAAAAACGGCAGGCGCATCGTTGGTTACAGATTTTACCTCACAGTTATCAGCAGTAGTTGGATTTCCAAGAGTTACATTGGCTTTAGCCGCAGTACAGGAAGCCACATCCACAGGCACCGTTACCGGCGCTGCACAGGTGATGGTTGGATTGATATTGTCTACCACCGTTACAATTTGAGTACAAGTAGCGGTATTCCCTGCATGGTCTGTTACAGTCCAAGTTACGGTTGTGTTTCCGATAGGGAAAACGGTAGGCGCATCGTTGGTTACAGATTTCACCTCACAGTTATCAGCAGTAGTTGGATTTCCGAGAGTTACATTGGCTTTAGCCGCGGTACAGGAAGCCACATCCAAAGGCACCGTTACCGGCGGTGCACAGGTGATGGTTGGATTGATATTGTCTACCACCGTTACAATTTGAGTACAAGTAGCGGTATTTCCTGCATGGTCTGTTACAGTCCAAGTTACGGTTGTGTTTCCGATAGGGAAAACGGTAGGCGCATCGTTGGTTACAGATTTCACCCCACAGTTATCAGCAGTAGTTGGATTTCCGAGAGTTACATTGGCTTTAGCCGCCGTACAGGAAGCCACATCCACAGTCACCGTTACCGGCGCTGCACAAGTGATAGTTGGATTAATATTGTCTACCACCGTTACAATTTGAGTACAAGTAGCGGTATTTCCTGAATGGTCTGTTACAGTCCAAGTTACGGTTGTGTTTCCGATAGGAAAAACGGTAGGCGCATCGTTGGTTACAGATTTCACCTCACAATTATCAGCAGTAGTTGGATTTCCAAGAGTTACATTGGCTTTAGCCGCAGTACAAGAAGCCACGTCCACAGGCACCGTTACCGGCGGTGCACAGGTGATGGTTGGATTGATATTGTCTACCACCGTTACAATTTGAGTACAAGTAGCGGTATTTCCTGCATGGTCTGTTACAGTCCAAGTTACGGTTGTGTTTCCGATAGGGAAAACGGTAGGCGCATCGTTGGTTACAGATTTTACCTCACAGTTATCAGTAGTAGTTGGATTTCCGAGAGTTACATTGGCTTTAGCCGCAGTACAGGAAGCCACGTCCACAGGCACCGTTACCGGCGCTGCGCAGGTTATAGTTGGATTGATATTGTCTATCACCGTTACAATTTGAGTACAAGTAGCAGTATTTCCTGCATGGTCTGTTACAGTCCAAGTTACGGTTGTGTTTCCGATAGGAAAAACGGTAGGCGCATCGTTGGTTACAGATTTCACCTCACAGTTATCAGCAGTAGTTGGATTTCCAAGAGTTACATTGGCTTTAGCCGCGGTACAGGAAGCCACATCCAAAGGCACCGTTACCGGCGGTGCACAGGTGATGGTTGGATTGATATTGTCTACCACCGTTACAATTTGGGTACAAGTAGCGGTATTTCCTGCATGGTCTGTTACAGTCCAAGTTACGGTTGTGTTTCCGATAGGGAAAACGGTAGGCGCATCGTTGGTTACAGATTTTACCTCACAGTTATCAGCAGTAGTCGGATTTCCAAGAGTTACATTGGCTTTAGCCGCAGTACAGGAAGCCACATCCACCGGCACCGTTACCGGCGCTGCACAGGTTATAGTTGGATTGATATTGTCTACCACCGTTACAATTTGAGTACAAGTAGCGGTATTTCCTGCATGGTCTGTTACAGTCCAAGTTACGGTTGT
>NZ_JAFCUM010000008.1:0-152059 GCF_049896525.1 Flavobacterium sp. DSR3-2 | reverse complement strand
TAAACCAATGAATATCTTTGGAATAGTTAAGGCATCTTGTAATTGCATAATCTTCGTTTTTAGTAACTCTAAGTTATGCTTTTACATAGATGCTATGAGGGATTTGGGCAATTGGCTTATCGGAAAGTTGGTTTTGTTTTTGAGATGATTTGCTTCGCCTGTTCGCTATCTTTCTTGTGTCAAATCCGAAAACGGGGCTTAATATAAAACCAAACCAAACCAAACCAGTTGTATTAGCAAACCGTTGTTATGCCATCAAATTGTTTTTCTAGACATACTGAAAATAAAAACTATTATTGACAAAATCCACCGACCAAAAGGATATAAACTATTCCCCAATGTTTAGAGCAAAAAAGAAGTAAAATTTTTCTTAATTAGACATTATAATCTTAAATACATAACTATGTAATACTTGGCTTATAGCCATGATCTGCAGCAGATTAAAAGTTCCTTTGTTGATTTATAATTTATTATATTTGAAAAATATACGATGATAAGACAGATTTTATTTTTAGTATCTGAAAGATGTAGTGTAGTGAGCCAATCAATACTAATTACAAGTTAGGAGTAACCACTGAGAAGTGCTGCTAATATTAAGCTCACGACAAATAGACGAACACTTTAAAACAAAAATGAAATCTAAAACATTCACTATCCTAACATTTTTGATTTGCATCTTCTGTCTAGCGACAAACCTACATTGGTTTTTTTATCTAGACATTTATTCCGAACTTCACATACGAGTAAATATTATGACTGCTGTTCTCCTTATCTTGGTTGTGCTTTTGCCAATCATGCAACAACGACTAAAAAATGAAAAAAAAGAACACAATTTCTTCTAAAATACTTAGTAGTTGGAAAAAACTGGGTCCAGGTCTTGTAACAGGAGCAAGTGACGATGATCCATCTGGAATTGCAACCTATTCTCAAGCAGGTGCTGCCTATGGACTTTCAACACTGTGGACTGCAATTATCGCTTTTCCTTTAATGGCCGCTATTCAACAAATGTGTGCTCGAATTGGATTAGTAACCTCCCAAGGTTTGACCGGAACATTAAAAAAACACTATCCAAGACCTATTTTGTATCTTATGTTGTTGTTTAGTTTTCCTGCTATTGTAATGAATATTGGTGCTGATATTGCAGGTATGGGTGCTGTAGGTAATCTATTACTTCCATCTATTGATGCTAATTATTTCAGTGTTCTTTTCACGATTATTCTTTTAGGCTTAATTGTTTATTTACCATATCAAAAAATTGCGGCAGTTTTAAAGTATTTGTGCATCGTTATGCTGGTTTATTTTATTGTTCCGTTTTTATACAAACAGGATTTTAGCGAAATTCTTAAAGCGACATTTATACCAACCATAAAGTTTGACAAGGATTTTATCGCCATTATAGTTGGAATACTAGGCACAACAATTTCACCTTATCTTTTTTTTTGGCAAGCATCGGTGGAGGTTGAAGAAATGAAAAATAAAAGGAAGCATTTAATTGTAAACAAAAAGTTAATTCATAACATGAACCAAGATGTAGATTTTGGAATGACAGTTTCTGCTTTTGTTATGTATTTTATCATTCTTACTACTGGCACCGTTTTGTTTAAAGGAGGCATCCATCAAATTGACACTGTGGAACAAGCTGCAACGGCATTAAAACCTTTGGCCGGTAATCTGGCCTATCTTCTTTTTGCTGTTGGTGTAATCGGAACAGGACTTATCGCAATTCCAGTACTGAGTGGTTCGATTTCTTACATAATCACTGAAACATTTGACTGGGAACAAGGACTTGACAAAAAATTTCATGAAGCAAAAGCATTTTATGTCATCATAGCTATTTCACTAATACTTGGGTTATCTTTAAACTATGTAGGCATTACACCAATTGAGTCGCTGATTTATACAGCCATTCTCTATGGATTAACTGCTCCTGTCCTAATTGCTATAATCTTACACATTTCAAATAACAAAAAAATAATGGGTAAAAACGTGAACGGAAGATTAGCAAACATACTTGGTTTTGCAGCATTAATTATTATGACAGTAGCTGCCGTAACTTTAATCTATTTGCAATTTTCAGGCAAGTAAAACTTTTGACACGATAGATGTTAGTAATGCACAAGGTAACGAAATCAGGTTCATCAATTTTTTACGAACATTATAAAACTCCTTGCTTTGCTTCATTATCAATCTTGTTGACTACGAAAGACTGGCTAATCATCTTTTGGATTTTTTAAGTCCTTTTTTAAACTGTTTTCTTAGATAAATCATTAAGTAGCTTTGTCCAAAAAAAGAATTTTAATTGTAGTTTCAATCACATATATTTACACAGTGACGAACCTAATTGAGTTCCTCTGAAGATTTGTAGATAAACTGACGTTAGCTGCAAGTCTATACTATCACTTACCACAATGAAAATAACAGAAAGATAAATGCAGCATAATATGCAAAACATAAAGGAATTTACAACATTTGCGTGGATAGATTTTTGCCAACCCGATAGAGCAACTCTTGATAAAATTGCGGAGCAGTACAATTTAGATATTTTTCAAATTATTGACAGTTTGGAACACGGCCATTTACCAAAGTTTGAAAAACAACCCAACTATAATTTTTTGATTTTACGAGCTTTTACTTCAACTATTGAACATGGCGCAACAACGATAAACGACCTGTCTAATAAGATTGCATTTTTTTACAATGACAACAAAATTATTTCAGTACACAGAAGTCCGTTTGAATTTTTAGAGCGTATCGACATAGAATTTTCAAAAACCGAAGACCTTTTAATTTATTTAATTCTTAAAATGGTTGAAAGCTACCAATCACCACTCAATGAATTAGACAAAAAAATAGAGGAATTTGAAAAAACTATTTTCTTAAAAGACTATTCAAAAGTTTCTCTTGAAGATTTGTATTTCTTAAAAACTCAAACAAGAATAACCAAAAAACTATTGCAACTATTTCAAAATGTGATCAATCAAATTGAAGTAAGCGAATTTAACAAAACAGCTTTACAAGACATTAAAGACACGTTGTTGAACTTAATATTAAATTATGACGAAGTATTAGAAAACGCAAACAATTTATTAAATAGTTATCACTCGGTAAATTCTCAAAAAAGTAATGACGTTGTGAAATTGCTGACTATATTTTCTGCATTTTTTTTACCGTTAACATTTGTAGCAGGAATTTACGGAATGAACTTTGAAAATATGCCAGAGCTCAGATGGCAGTTTGGATATTTTATGACACTCAGTATAATGGCGATTATCGCAATTATTATATATTTTTGGTTCAAACGAAAGAAGATAATTTAATAGAAAAAGGTGAGCACCCAGCAAAGGTTTTGTAACGTGCGGAGCACTAAGTAGTGTTTAAAAGCCTATGATTGGTCAGGTTTTTGTCGATGAATTTGTTTTTGGTGTCAAAGAAGATCTTAAGCATGGAAGGAGTAATGATTCAAAAAAAAAAAATTGATAATCAACATTGAAACCAGTGATATTGGCGGATTTAAAATGCTATATTTTGACCAGCTTGAAGATTATTCGTGTAAAGAAATATGCAAAATATTACTAAGCATATTTCCAAATCTGCATTAATAAAAACAGACAAATGGACTGGATATAATCCGTTAACAAAAGAGTTTGATTTGAAAAAAATAAAAATGTAGAAAATCAAATGACTTTGGAGGTTTACACGGATTTCGAACTATTACTCTAATAAAATTAAAGCATTTTAAAACTTGTTTTTTAAAAGTAATAAAGATTAAAGTAGTTAGTCTTTGTGTTTTTTCTTCCCTAATAATACTTTTAGGTACAATTTAAATCAAAACAAAATAGCAGTAATAATTTTTTTTAACAAGTCTTTGGCGAGTATAAAGATTATTTATCTAACTTTGTTTAATATTTAGATTTTTGATATAAATGAAAAAGTTTCACATTTTATTGATAGTTGTACTTGGCTTCTTTCTGATGCCAATGTTAACTTTTGCGTGTGAAAATAATTTATCGAAACATTCTTCTTCAAAAGAGACTTCCTCAAAAATGGATAAAGATGATTGTTGTAAAAACGATAGTCATTCAAAAACTAAAAACCACAAAGGTTGTGAAGGAAAATGCAGTCATTCTAAATGTGGTTGTGCTTCTTCTTCCAACACATCTTTTTCTATTAATGAATTGAATTTTAATAAAAATATTTTTAATTTCTTATCAGAAAAACAAAATTTTTATAATTACGAAACCACCATTTCTTCTGGTTTCAATTCTTTATGGCTTATACCAAAAATAAGCTAAATTCCAATTTTGATATCCATAATTGTGTCAAATAAAAATCAATTATTGCTACAAAATCATTTACTATCTCCGTTAATTTCATTTTTAATAAGGTGGCTAAGTCGCGCTTCGTTTTGTTGTTGATTACCTTATCCAATTTAAAATCTTTTTACAATGAAATCACTAAAAAAAAACAGTAATAGCGATAACTTTATTGGTGTCATTTCCGGTGTCTAATGCGCAATTCAAAAACGATAAAACCTAAACCGTAAAAATATTTGGGAATTGCGCGATGTGCGAAACGACCATACAAAAGCAGGAATTCTCAAAAAAATTGTAAATGTTGATTGGAATAAAGATACCAAAATGGATACGCTTACTGTTGTTGCTAAAAAAACCAATCAAAACGAAATACTGAAATGTAATGTATTTGTGGTTTGTAAGGATGATAAATTTCCTGATCCAGATGCTGCATATTTAAAACTGCCGGAATTTTGTTAGTACGATCACGAAGAGAAAATGGTTGAGGAAATGGAAACAAAAACTGAAGCGCCTAAAATGGAAGTAACCGACCGCGCTAAAATGAACGTCAAACAAGCAACAAACCAATTAATTCCAGTTTTCGACAATTATTTCTTAAAAAAAAGGCCTCGGTAAAAACAGACGGAAAAACCGCTTCTGTGAAGGCAAAGGAATTTTTAACAATTATAACTTTTGTAAAAATGGAAACATTAAAAATGGATTTCCATATGGTTTGGATGAAAGTTTTTAAAGATTTAACTGCTGATGCAAAAAATATTTCTGAAATACAGGATATCGAAAAGTAAAGAAAACTTTTTAAATCATTATCTAAAAATACGTATGAGCTGACAAAATTTTCAAAATTTACTGAACCGGTTTATTATCAATATTGCCCGATGCAAGATGCTAATTTTTGAAGTAAAGAAATACAATTAAAAATCCGTATTGCGGTTCACAACTATTATGTTTTGGTAAAAAAGTGGAAACATTCAAATTAAAACTTTAAAAAATGAAGAATATATTTTTTACTGCACCAAAAAAAACAACTGGTATTGTAATAAAAATGTAAACTTTACAATATCTAAAAATAACAATTTAAAAAAATAATAAAATGAAAAATCTAATCCTTTCAGCCATAGCAATGGTATTTGTAGTAGCTTCTTGCAACCAAAAAAATAAAGAAGCTGTGACAACTGATTCACAAAAAACAGAAAGTACTTCACAATTGTATGCGTGTTCCATGCACCCCGAAATAACAGGAAAAAAAGGAGAAAAATGTTCAAAATGTGGAATGGAATTAACCGAACCAGTTGCACAAAATGAAGAAGCTCATGATCATACTGATGGTAGTCATAGTCACAATGATGCGACAGCAGTTGAAGTTAAAACTAAAGCTACATCGGTTACCCAAACAACATTTTCTACAAATGAAATAATTTCTGATTATTTAAAACTAAAGAACGCACTCACAAAAGACGATACAAAAGGAGCAGCTAATGCTGGTAAAGCATTATATGCAACTTTCAATAAAGTCAATACCAGTATAATAGATCTAAAATTGAAAATAGAATATATTGATATTGCTGATGATGCGAAAGAACACGCAGAACACATTGGCGATAATGGTGGAAAGATTGACCATCAAAGAGAACATTTTGCGATGTTGAGTAAAGATGTAAATGATTTGATAAAAATATTTGGAGCAAAACAAAAACTATATCAAGACTTTTGTCCTATGTATAATGAAGGAAAAGGGGCGATTTGGATAAGTGAAAGTAAAGAAATAAAAAATCCTTACTACGGTTCGAAAATGCTCACTTGTGGTTCTATCAAAAAACAATTATAAAATGAAATCGCCATGATTCCAAAATCATAAATTAGAATGAAGAATGGCTATACCATATTCCATTAAAAAACAAATATTATCTTCATATGAAAAAAATCATCAAGAAAATACTCGTAATTGGGTTTGTAATTTTTTTGTTGATGCAGTTATATCAACCTGCTCGTAATGAAAGTTACGAGCAGGAATTAACTTCAAATTTTACAAAAATGTACGATGTTCCTAAAAATGTTGAAACTATCTTAAGGACATCTTGCTACGATTGTCACAGTAACAATACCAATTATCCATTATATTCTTACATTCAGCCCGCACGGTTTTTTATGGAAGAACACATTAAAGATGGTAAAAAGGATTTGAACTTTAATGAGTTTGGAAAGTACTCCAAGCGAAAACAAGAAAACAAACTAGAAGCTATCATCAAACAAATAAAATCCGATGAAATGCCTTTGGGATCTTACACATTAATTCATAAAAATGCCATTTTGACGCCAACACAAAAAGAGGAAATAATCAATTGGATTAAAAAAACGAAAGATAGTCTTTCAGTAGAATAATAAATATTATGGTAGAAAAATTAATCTCATTTTCACTAAAAAACAGATTTGTAGTCTTACTCGTCTCAGCTTGCTTACTCGCTTGGGGTATTTATAGCGTACAACAAAACCCTATTGATGCCATTCCTGATTTATCAGAGAATCAAGTTATTGTATTTACCGAATGGATGGGAAGAAGTCCACAGGTCATCGAGGATCAAGTTACTTATCCATTGGTCTCCAACTTACAAGGAATTCCAAAAATCAAAAATATTCGTGCCTCCTCTATGTTTGGGATGAGTTTCGTATATATCATCTTTGAAGATGATGTAGATATCTATTGGGCAAGAACTCGAGTGTTGGAAAGATTAAATTATGCCCAACGATTGTTGCCTCAAAACGTAGTGCCCACATTAGGACCAGATGGAACTGGAGTAGGACATATTTTTTGGTATCATTTAGAGACTAACGGTATGGACTTGGGAGAACAAAGAGCCTTGCAAGATTGGTACGTAAAATTTGCATTACAAACTGTTCCCGGCGTGGCTGAAGTAGCATCATTTGGTGGGTTTAAAAAACAGTACCAATTAGTGTTAGATCCACTGAAAATGCAGTACTACAATGTGAGCATAATGGAAGTGATGAATGCAGTGAAAGCAAACAACAATGATGTTGGTGGTCGAAAATTTGAGATGAGCAACATGTCTTACATAGTGAGAGGTTTGGGTTACATAAAAAACATAAAAGACGTAGAAGACATTGCTGTTAAAAATTATAATTCCGTTCCAGTAAAAGTAAAAGACATCGGTTCGATACAGATGGGTGGTGATTTGCGCTTGGGAATTTTTGACGAAAATGGAACAGGTGAAGTTGTAGGAGGAATTGTAGTCATGCGTTATGGTGAAAATGCAGATGAAGTGATAAAAGCGGTTAAATTAAAAATGAAAGAAGTTGAAAAAGGATTGCCTGAAGGCGTTTCTTTTAAAACGTCTTATGACCGAAGTGAATTGATTGAAAAAGCGATCGAATCGGTAAAAGGAACTTTAATAGAAGAAATGATTGTTGTTTCAATTGTTATACTACTTTTTCTTTTTCATTGGCGAAGTGCTTTAATTATTTTAATTCAATTGCCTATATCTGTGGCTATCGGTTTTATTTTACTTGAAGCCTTTGGGATATCATCTAATATCATGTCACTAACTGGAATTGCATTAGCTATTGGTGTTGTCGTCGATGACGGAATTGTAATGGTGGAAAATGCCTATAGGACAATTTCGGAGAAACAGGAAGAAATGGAGAGCAATCAGAATAATTCGGAAATAAAATGATAGATAAAATAAAAAATATATTCAAAAAAGAACACGACCCCTTATCTTCTGAAGAAAAGTTACAACTTATAGAAAAATCTTCAAAATTAGTTGGTCCAGGTGTCTTTTATTCAACACTTATTGTGATCGCTTCCTTTTTACCTGTATTTCTTCTCACGGGTATGGAAGGTAAATTGTTTAGCCCATTGGCTTGGACAAAATCATTTATACTTATAGTTGATGCTTTTTTAGCGATTACCCTTACTCCAGTTCTAATTAGTTTTCTGCTTAAAGGTAAACTTCGTCCAGAAAACAAAAATCCAATTAACAAAAAACTGGAGAGTATTTACACGCCAATTTTGATTTTTTGCTTAAAATGGAGGAAAACAGTATTAGGTATTAATATAATTGCGCTGCTGATTGGCGTTTTAATGTTTACCCGTTTAGGGACCGAATTTATGCCGCCTTTAGATGAAGGTTCCGTGCTTTTTATGCCTGTAACGTTGCCAGATGTATCCAATTCTGAGGTTAAAAGAATTTTACAAGTGCAGGACAAATTGATAAAATCGATACCCGAGGTGGCTCATGTTTTAGGTAAAGCCGGACGCGCCAACACAGCAACCGATAACAGTCCCATAAGCATGATTGAAACGATTGTTTTGCTAAAACCGCAACACGAATGGCGAGAAGACAAAACGAAAGCTGATATTGTTAATGAAATAAATAATAAACTTCAAATTCCAGGAGTTACGAATGGTTTTACACAGCCCATCATTAACCGGATTAATATGCTAGCTACTGGTATTAGAACCGATGTAGGAATAAAGATTTACGGAGCAAGTTTAGACACTATTAATGTTTTATCTCAAAAAATAAAAAAAGCCCTTGAAGGTACTTCTGGCGTAAAAGATTTATATGCGGAACCGATTACTGGCGGAAAGTATATCGATATCGAGGCAAAAAGAGAGGCTATCGGCAGATACGGACTTACAGTAGATGATATAAATAACGTGGTAGAAGCGTCTATTGGCGGCATGAAACTTACTACAACCATTGAAGGACGACAACGATTCTCTGTAAATGCCAGATATGCTCAAGAATACAGAAATAGTATTGAGGCGTTAAAAAAACTCCAAGTGCAAACAATGGAGTTTGGTCCTATTCCATTGGAAGCCGTTGCCGACGTAAAAATAAGCGATGGTCCTCCAATGATAAATAGCGAAAATGCAATGCTACGAGGCAGTGTACTATTTAATGTACGAGATCGTGATCTAGGAAGTACAGTAAAAGAAGCACAAGAAAAATTGAATGCAATGATTACTAAAATGCCAAAAGGCTATTATGTGGAGTGGAGCGGACAGTGGGAAAACCAAATCAGAGCCAATAAAACATTACGCCTGATTTTACCTGTAGTTGTCATCATTATTTTCCTTATTCTTTACTTCACTTATCGTTCCATGAAAGAAGCACTGATTACAATGATAACCGTACCGTTTGCTTTAATTGGAGGAATTTTTATGGTCTATTTTTATGGAATAAATTTATCTGTAGCTGTTGCAGTTGGTTTTATAGCATTGTTTGGAATGGCAATCGAAACCGCTATGTTAATGACTATTTATTTAAATGAAGCAATGAATAAAATGGTAGAAAAACACGGGAACAGTGCCGCAACAATTACAGAAGCAATTTTGAAACAATACATTATTGACGGTTCTGCCAAAAGGTTGCGACCAAAATTGATGACCGTTTCCGTTTCCTTATTTGGATTAATCCCTATTCTTTGGGCAACAGGAACCGGTGCCGATGTGATGCTGCCAATTACGGTTCCACTTATTGGGGGCACAATCACCTCTACAATTTATGTATTATTAGTAACCCCTATCGTTTTTGAGATGATGAAACTTCGAGAATTAAAAACAAAAGGCAAAATAGAACTTATAGATGTTAAAGAATAACTATTATATCGCAATAAGCTGTTTGATTTTAAGTACTGCTAATATGGTGGCGCAAACACTTTCGTTGGATGCTGTTTTGACGAATATCGAAACAAATAATCCACAACTAAAAATGTATGATGCTGATATTCAAAGTATGGATGCTGCTGCAAAAGGCGCCAAAAGTTGGATGGCACCACAAGTGGAAATGGGTTTTTTTATGACGCCTTACAATACCAAAATGTGGAAAGCAAGTGAAATGTCTTCAGGTATGGGATCTTACATGGTGGGCGTTACACAAATGATCCCGAATGCCAGAAAACTTAAGTCTGATTTCAATTACATGAACGCCATGTCATCTGTTGAAAAAGAAAATAAAGAGTATACAATTAATCAATTAAAGGCACTGGCAAAAACAAATTATTACCAATGGCTGGTTTTAAATAAAAAAATAAAAATAGCGGATGATAATTTATTGCTCTTAGGATATATGATAAAAAGTATGGAAATACGCTATCAGTATAATATGGATAAATTGCCAACTTATTACAAAGCAAAATCGCAATACGGTGCATTAGAAAGTATGATTGTAATGTTACAAAACGATATTTCCCAGAAGCGAATTATGCTGAATACATTGATGGCTAGAGATAAAAACACTTCGTTTGAAATAGATGAAACCTATAAATTAAATGATTTTGATGCCATAAAAGCAGATACAATTTTACTTTCTCAAAACCGAAGTGATGTTAAAGCTATTGAAAAAACAATGGTATTAAATCAATTAAAAATTGAAACCGAGAAAGCAAAATTATTACCGGAATTTGGTGTTAAATACGACCATATGTTTGCCTTTGGAGAACAACCAAAACAATTCACTTTGATGGGAATGATTACTATTCCGATGCCTTGGTCAACAAAAATGAATGAAGCCAATATCAACAGTTTTAAAATCAAGAATGAAGGTCTCAACTGGCAAAAGCAAATGATTTTGAATGAAGCAGCAGGAATGATTTCGGGAATGAATACCGAACTGATAAACCTAAAAAAACAATATGATATTGCTGAAAAAAATATCATTCCTGCCTTAAAACGAAATTATGATACGGCAATATTGTCGTGGCAGAATAATACGGGAGATCTGTTTGTAGTTTTGGATGCTTGGGAAGCATTAAATATGGCCCAAATTGATCTTCTGGATAAATTACAAAATATTTTAAGCACACAAGTAGAAATCGAAAAACAACTAGAAATCAAATAATTATGAATAAATATTTAAAATATAGTTTAATTTTAATCGTAATTTCTACTTTAGGATTTGCTGTCTATTTCTTTACAATACAATCAGACAGTCATTCGGAATTGGAACATCAAAACGAGATTTACACCTGTTCGATGCACCCGAAAATCATTAGAGATAAACCCGGAAACTGTCCTATTTGCGGAATGACTTTGGTAAAAAAAATAACAGAAAGCCAGGCTGAGGAAGACAATTCTATTGACAATTTTTTGAAACCTACTGATAATTTTATCGTCGGGGATTTTCAAACTACAACTGCCAAAGACACGACATTAAGCAACGAGATAAACTTACCCGGAATAGTGTCATACGATCCAAACTCCTCCGTCAATATTGCTGCTCGAATAAGTGGAAGAATAGAAAAAATGTATGTCAATTACAAGTACCAAAAAGTAACTAAAGGACAGAAATTGTTTGATTTATACAGCCCTGAATTATTAACAGAACAGCAAAATTTTATTTATTTAATTTCCAATGATTCCGATAATACCTCAATTATTAAAGCCTCAAAGCAAAAATTATTGCTTTTCGGAATGACCGTAAGTCAGATAAATTCATTGTTTTCTTCCAAAAAAGTAAATCCTCGAGTTTCAATTTACAGTCCAGCTTCTGGAATTGTTCAAGGAACAGAAAAAATGGATAATACAAGCAATTCGTCGATGCAAAGTGCAAGTAACAATACCGAAATATTAAGCATAAAGGAAGGTAATTACATAAAAAAAGGAGAAGTTGTTTTTAAATTAGTAAATACCGATAAAGTATGGGGCATCTTTAATGTTAGCCAAGGGTACAATAGTCTAATTAAAACCAATCAATCTATCAAAATTGCGACAGAATTAGACAAAAACGAATTCATCGATGCACAAATAAATTTTATTGAAACTCAATTTAATCCAGCAGATAAATCCAATAGAATTAGGGTATACATCAACAATAATAAACTAAAATTTCCCATAGGTCTGCGATTGCAAGGCATTATAAAAACAAATCCGACGAAAGCCGTTTGGTTACAAAAACAAGCATTAGTGAGTATTGGCAGCAAGAAAATCGTTTTTATAAAAATGAACAATGGCTTTAAAGCGACCGCAATAAAAGCAGGAATTGAAATAGATGATTTTATTCAAATCATAAGTGGAATTTCCGTTGAAGATACCCTCGCTAAAAATGCACAATATTTAATTGATAGCGAAAGCTTTATTAAAACCGAAAAATTATGAAACCGTTAAAAAGCATAGTCATGTTAGCAATACTATTTACAGTATTTACAGCTTGCAATACCAAAAAAAAAGAAGACCATAGCGCACATAAAAGTAAAGAAACTACTTTTTACACTTGTTCTATGGATCCTCAAGTAAAGGAAGATAAACCAGGGAAATGTCCCATTTGCCATATGGATTTAACTCCTATAAACAGTGACGACACAGCTGCAAATGAGATAAGCTTGAGTAAACAGCAACTGCAATTGGGGAACATCACCATGCAAACTATTGCAACAACTCAAAGCAGTTTAGAGCAAAATTATACTGGAGTTTTAACAATGAATCAAGAGAAAATTTATACCATTTCTGCCAGAGCAATGGGGCGAATTGAAAAATTATACTTTAAAACAGTGGGAGATTACGTTGCTAAAAATGAACCAGTATATCAATTGTACAGCGAAGATATTGCTATTGCTAAACAAGATTACTTCACAGCATACAAACAACTTACCATGCCAGGTGATTTTGGAAAAAATGCACGTACGATGCTTATTGCTGCCAAACAAAAATTAGTATTCTTTGGTTTATCCAATGCCCAAATTGAAAATATAAAATCGAGTAAAGAAATTTCTCCGTACACTATCTTTTATAGTAATAGCAGTGGAACTATCTCAGAGATAATAGCAACAGAAGGCAGTTATGCCATGGAGGGTGCTGGTATAATTAAATTGGCAAATTTAAATAGTCTTTGGCTCGAAACACAGGTAAATATAAATTATGCAAAAAACATGCAACTTGGACAAAAAGCCACAGTTTCATTTACTGATTTTCCTGACAAATCTATCAGTGCAAAAATCTCCTTCATCAATCCTGAAATAAATCCAGATACCAGACTGCTTTTAATTCGAATGGAAATACCTAATCAAAATTTGCTGTTAAAACCCGGAATGCAAGCCATTGCAAGATTGACACAATCCAATATAAAAGGCGTATTTATACCCAGTGATGCGGTCATAAGAGAAGAAAATGCTTCGTACATCTGGATTGAAAAAAGACCGGGAGTATTTGAAAGCCTTATGGTTGAAACTGGATTGGAAATTAATGGGATGATTGAAATTAAATCAGAAATGGATCCAACCAAAAAAGTGGTGATTACCGGGGCGTACGCCATAAACAGTGAATACAAATTTCGTAAAGGAAGTGACCCTATGGCGGGAATGGAAATGTAACATTAGCTGAATTCCATATCACAAAAAATAACGTAACAACTGTTTCAGTACTAGAGGTAATGACTTAAAAAGTACTTAATACAATCGTAGTATGCAAAAAACCGAATGGAATCACTACACACTATGGTGATGATAGAGATATTCGTTTTGGGGCCACGTTATATTATTAAAAAACTCAAATTTTAAATGTAAATAACGAATATTTGTTCTAAAAGACAAGTGTCTTTTTTTTAAACCACGATTTTAAAAAAAAGTTACACAATTGATAATGTGTTAATTATATAATTATTTTTAGAATTTCACAATATTTTTTCAAGTTAAAAAGCTACCTTTAAATAGCGAAAATTAATTTGCGATTTAAAAGTAAAAAAGATGAGTCATCAAAAATTTAAAGAGTGTATCGATGCATGTTCAGAATGTGCAGTAGAATGTTCTCATTGTGAAAGTGAATGCTTGAATGAGCAAGACGTAAAAATGTTTGCTCGTTGCATAAAACTAGATCATGATTGTGCGGCTATTTGTTTATTTGCAATGCAGGCTATGGCAAGTGGTAGTGAATTTGCGGAAAAAATCTGCAAATTATGCGCCGAAATTTGTACTGCTTGCGCCGACGAATGTGAAAAACATGCACACATGGAGCATTGCAAAAATTGTGCGGAAGCCTGTCGAAAATGTGCTATTGAATGCAGTAATATGAGTAAAATGTAAGTATTCAAATCTCTTAAATTAAGTTTCGTTTAGAGGAATTATTTAAGAGATTTTAAACAATAAAAATTACATACTCCGAAAACGGTATAAAAAAGCATATTAATTATTTATTTAGTTCTTGCCAATCCAAAACTGAGGAAAATCAAATTCTTTGAAAGTCAGATGATAAAAAGTCGACTAATGAATACTATTGCAAACGATTGCGATACGTCTAACAACATAATGCAACCAATGATGAACAGTAGTAAAGGAAAAAGAATGATGAAAAATCACGAAAATATCATAAAAATGAGGAAGCATGATCCAGGTATGATATAAGGAATTGATAACCGAAATGACCGTCGGATCTAAAACAAATAGTACGACGATGACTAAAATGTGTAAATCGATTACGAATCATCCTAAAATGATTGATGAGATGACAGATAAAAAAATTCAATCACTCAAAATGACTGGATTCAACAAACGTATAAATGTGTTGAAAGAATAAAAATATAAACAACAGTAAAATAAAAAAAATGGAAACTCAAAAAACGTACAGCTGCCCAATGCACCCAGAAGTTACATTGGACAAACCCGGAAAATGTTCTAAATGCGGAATGAATTTAGTGGAGGAAAAAGAATAGAAATTCTTTAAGCAATCCGACGCTTCAAAATATAGTAAAACAGCAATTAATGAAATTGGCAACAAACCATTTTCACCCAATGCCGCAGTGGGTATTGTTTCTGTTTATGACAGAATGTTTTTAAAAAATATTCGTAGGCAAATGGGAGTTCCACGTAAATAATATGCTGAAGTTGATCGCAACGCTTTTAGAGTCAGAGAGAAAATTACTAAAAATGCAGCTAAATTTTTTCGTAATAAAAATCCAGCTTGAATTTAAATATAATGGTTATTGATGGCTCTCCAAAAAGTGCAATACTCAAAGCAGCTGAAAAGTTTGATATTGATTTGATTAGCCTTGGTTCTCTTGGTTTTGAGCCGTAGAAGGCTTTCTGCTTATCTTGGTTTTCCAAACGGGGGCATTACATGCAGAGTTTTCTATGGAGATTTTACCTAAATAATATGAAACAGCGACAACATTAAAAGTAAGGAATTAAATTCCTTAAATAGAAAATTAAATTCGTTTCAGTCGATCCTTTTTTTATTGAACAATATTTACTGATAAAAGAAAGTGATTATATTTTTTTTTAAAATTCAACAATGTTTTTTTGCTGTAAAACGTAGATCTACATATAGTTAAAATGTTTAACAAATAAATTTAATATCATGAAAACAGTACAAAAAGTTGCATTAACGATTGGTTTTATTAGTCTTTTATATTCCTGCCAGTCAACCAACCAGGTTCTCTCAAAATCAGATAAGAGAATGGAAATTATGAATGAGATTGCTAATAATGAAAGTATGTCAAAAGAGATGATGGGGATACTTATGAATAGCAAAAGCGGGATGATGATGATGCAGGAGAAGGAAAAGGAAATGATGAAAGATAGTCATGCGAAAATGATGGGAATGATGAAGGAAAATCCGGAAATGATGAAAAGTATGATGTCAGAGATGATGATGAAGAATCCGGAGATGATTAAAGAAAATCATGCTAAAATGATGGTAATGGTGAAAGAAAATCCAGAAATGATGAAAAGTATGATGTCAGAAATAATGAAAGGGATGAAAGATAATCCAGAAATGATGAAAAGTATGATGTCAAATTTGGTAGAATCATCACAAGGAGATGACGCGATGATGTCTGAAATGTGCAAGGAGATGATGGGAAATGAGAAAATGATGAAAATGATGGACAAAATGAAAAAAGAAAAAATGGACATGAATAAAATGAAAAGAATGGATAAAAAACAGTAAAAGGAAAAAGATCAGCACATCATTAATAATTTATTTAACCTTAATACTATAGAATTATGTTGGAAAACGGCAACGGAGAAATGCATATGGGTGAATACTCTTTCATGGGAATGCACATGTTTTGGTGGGTTTTTATACTAATTATTCTTATAGTATTCTTTGTAGGAACAAACAATTTTAGAAAAAGAAAATGATTAATGCGAAATTTAGAATTACAGAGACGAGAATAATATTAGCATTAGCATTTATACTCGCTTTAATTTGCCATGGTTATGCAGAAAATAGAAATGAAAGGAGAATTTTCAAAAAAACGGATATTCGACAGACACAGTCTGTAACCAACACTTATTAAATGCATCCTGAAATTCATGTCACTAAACCGGAAAAATGTCCCAAAAGCGCTATGAATCTCATTTATGAGAAAGCAAAATTGGTTAATAAATCCGTTCAAAACATGTTTACAATTGCTTTTCTGAATTGAAACATTCTCCATTACTTTTTAAAGCCTTTCGATTATCATCATTTGAATTGTTCTGCTCGTGTTATTCCATCATTTTATCTGAATTTTTAAGAGAATTTACATTCGTATAGAAAAGGATCTCTTTTTAGCTCACAGTGTTTTCCATAGCTTTTATTGCAGTTCCTTTCACGCCTTTTTTATGAGTTGTATTCGTCCTTGATTTGAATAAAATGACGAATGTTGAGGTTCAGTAAAATTTGCTGGCTCAGATTGCAATGTTGCTACTCGTGGACTATCAACTTTACCGTTACTACTGTGATAAATTACGCATTATATTGTGAATGTGTTTTTACCATACGCAAGTTGTTTCTCTGTACCGCTATATAATGGCTGACTGTATTTTTCTCCCAATTCCTATTGTAACAATTTACGAGTTCCATCCATTAATTGTAAATGCTCGCTATTTTCTTATTCCTTTTGTTACGAATGGTTCTATTCAACCTGTTTATGTTTTTTTTTCTAAATTCCCATAGGAAGTATATATCAGCATGGACATCATTACGGTAATGATTGCAAACTTGATTTTGGTAGTTACAAAGTGTTTACACTCAGTGTGATTGAAGAGCTCACAATATTGTTTTGATTTTTTCTTAATTGTCGTTTAGGTTTTTACATTAAACCAAATACATATACTCAAAAATTCATATCACTAAAACCCTTCCAGTTAATTAATAAATCACTCTAATTTAATAATTTAGTGTGAATTTACGGTCTGTTTAAAGACGCAACCATCAATTTTTAATTTTTTTATTTCCTTAAAAAAGATACATCATGCTACAGGAATGTTTTATGTCATCAAACTAGTACAGTTTTATCACTTTTTCATTCCCTCCATTTAACCATCACCATTCCTATTAATATTTCACCGATCTTTAAAAAAATACAAGCCAAATTATCTAGTACTGGCAGCTTCGGATTACATTTTAAAGAAAAAATATTCTTATTCAAAATCGATTAAAATTTGCCTAATATGAAATAACGAAATATAATATATCTGTTCATTCTTTGACAGAAAATAGTATGATCTCAAAGTCAGCAAAATTGCTTCGCTAGCATCAAAAATAGCTCACAGTTTCGGCACATTAGAATTCCCGCAATATTTATTTTACAAATTATAGGCAATCAATAAAATTTATTACTTTTACAATCTTGAAAAAAATAATTGCCATATTATTCCTTTTTGTTTTTTTGTGTGCTAACACAGAGATGGGACAATTATTGAAATTACCCAACTTATTACAACACTTTTCAGATCATCAAAAAGATTACAGTAGCAAAAATATTTCATTACTTGATTTCATAGCAATTCATTACAATGATACGCAACATCATTCTGATCAGGAAGAAGACAATCATCAAAACTTACCTTTTAAGACAATTAACCAATCAGTTAATAATGTCCTTGCTTTTGAAACCATAATCGAGTTTTCATTTCGCAAACCAAATACTATTTCTGTAAATAGTACTGTTCCGTTTCGTCCAGAATTTTACAATTCCGATGTTTTTTTATGCATCTGGCTTCCTCCCAAATTGAGTTAAATTAATTTTAAATGCCTGGTTAATAATACTTTAAATATTTTTTATTAAGTATGAAAAAGTACTTTGCTTTATACCTTTGATAAATGTTTCTTTACGTCAATTTCATTGTAAAATAAGAATCGTTTTTACGAGTTAATGTGTTAATCGTTTTTTAGCCACATACACTATTAATTGACTTTTTAGGAATGTCAAAGACATACTCAATTATTTTTAACACTACAACATCAGAAAGCAAAACAATTGAATCAATCGCAAAAGACATATTTTTGTTAGTTGTAGAAAAAACAATTTTACATGCACAAGTAAGTAATAATACTATCAAAACGTCACACGGCGGAATAATACAAAATCACGGCGACTACAAAATTGTAATGGTCGCAAGAGAAAACAATATTAGTTTTTAGGTACTGAAGATAAAAGGAAAAACGATTACAAATAAAAAATTAACGGCTCGGTTATTTTTGAATTTTTAATAAAACAAAAGCAACAAATCCAGTTTTTTTAAATACGGTTCGTTTTTCAAAAATAATTAAAAGGGAACCATCACAATTACAATAAAATTATAGGGCCAGTATTCAAAATATGTAGTGACCATTCATCAATATAACAAATTATGCTAAATAAAATTATTGAGTTTTCAATCAAAAACAAACTCATTATTGGACTGTTTATTTTTGCGCTCATCGGATATGGGAGTTATCAATTTACCAAATTACCAATTGATGCCGTTCCTGATATTACAGATAATCAAGTTCAGGTAATTACTTCAGCACCATCACTGGGTGCGACCGATATTGAACGACTGATTACTTTTCCAATAGAACAAGCCAACAGTAATATTCCCGGACTGAAAGAAATTCGTAGTTTTTCTCGTTTTGGTTTATCAGTGGTTACCATTGTTTTTAACGATGCAACCGATGTGTACTGGGCAAGACAGCAAGTAACAGAACGATTAAGTGCTGTTAAAGACCAAATTCCTAACGGTATTGGAAATCCAGTTCTTGCACCGGTGACAACAGGACTAGGTGAAATTTATCAATATGCTGTACGAACGAAGCCCGGTTTCGAAAAAAAATACGATATAACCGAGTTAAGAACCATTCAGGATTGGATTGTGCGCCGGCAGTTATTGAGCGTTGAAGGTGTGGCGGAAGTGAGCAGTTTTGGTGGGAAATTGAAACAATTTGAAATAGCGATTGATCCCAATAAATTGCAATCCTATAATATCACCATTACAGATGTTTTTACGGCTTTAGAAAAAAACAATCAAAATACAGGTGGTGCTTATATTGAAAAAGGGCCTAAAGTTTTATACATCCGCAGTGAAGGATTAATTAGTACGATCGAAAATATAAAAGAGATTTCCATTAAAAACACTAGTAACGGAAGCCCCTTATTCATTCGTGATGTCGCTGATGTTCGTATTGGTAGTGCAATTCGTTACGGTGCAATGACTTTTAATAAAAAAGGAGTGCAATCGGGTGAAGTTGCGGGTGCAGTAGTAATGATGTTAAAAGGAGCCAATAGTAATGTAGTTATTAAAAACATTAAAGATCGTATTGCACAAATCGAAAAAACATTACCCGAAGGCGTCATTCTGGAACCTTTTCTAGACCGCACTAAAATGGTGAATAATTCTATTTCGACGGTCGAAAAAAATTTATTAGAAGGTGCATTAATCGTTCTCTTTGTTCTTATTTTCTTTTTAGGAAACATACGAGCAGGATTAATTGTGGCGTCAGTAATTCCTTTGGCTATGTTGATAGCAGTTATATTGATGAACATATTTGGGGTGAGCGGTAATCTTATGAGTTTAGGAGCATTAGATTTTGGATTGATTGTGGATGGTGCCGTTATTATTGTTGAAGCGTGTTTGTTTAGTTTGCACAGCAGGAAAACTGTTCAAGTCTCACAACAAGAAATGGACAACACCGTATTAAAAACGGCAATAAAAATGCGTAATGTATCCGTTTTTGGAGAGTTGATTATATTGATCGTATACATTCCTATTTTTACGTTGCGCGGTATCGAAGGAAAAATGTTTTTACCAATGGCACAAACCATTGCATTTGCTCTGTTTGGTGCTTTTATATTGTCGCTGACTTATGTTCCGATGATGACTGCTTTATTTTTAGACAAAAAAATATCGCATAAAAAAACTTTTTCAGATCGAATGATGGAAAAATTAGAAAATTTCTATCAACCACTTCTAAATAAAGCATTGGGGATCCCAAAAACAATTATTGCTGTAACATTAGGATTATTTGTTTTAGCGCTAATTACACTTTCGTTTATGGGTGGCGAATTTATGCCTTCGTTAGAAGAAGGTGATTTTGCTGTAGAAACAAGGGTTTTGCCGGGAAGTAATTTGCAAACTTCAATGACTGCCATTTCACAAGGTGCAAAAATACTAATAGAAAAATTTCCCGAAGTAGAGAAAATTGTAGGGAAAACAGGAAGTAGCGAAGTGCCAACTGACCCTATGCCCATTGATGCAAGCGATATGATGATCATTTTAAAGAACAAAAGCGAATGGACTTCTGCCACAACTTTTGATGAACTATCAGAAAAAATGGCAAAGGAATTGGAAGCTGTTCCTGGGGTTTCCTTTGGTTTTCAATATCCGGTTCAAATGCGTTTTAATGAATTGATGACTGGTGCAAGGCAAGATGTAGTCTGTAAAATATTTGGAGAAAACTTAGATACATTGGCTTTGTACGCCAATAAATTAGGTAAAATTGTAAATACAGTTGAAGGAACTTCCGACCTTTATGTAGAAACCGTTACCGGAATGCCACAAGTAGTAATTGACTACAACAGAGCTTCCATTGCACAATATGGTTTAAATATTGAAGATATTAATCGAATTGTAAATACCGCATTTGCAGGACAAAGCACAGGAGTTGTTTACGAGGGCGAAAAACGATTTGATTTAGTAGTTCGTTTAATAGGCGACAAACGGCAGGATTTGGCAGATGTTCAAAATTTATTAATACCAACGTCCACGGGTTCGCAAATTCCTTTATCTCAATTGGCAAAAGTTGAAATTACTGAAGGCCCAAATCAGATACAAAGAGAAGATGCCAAACGTAGAATTGTAGTTGGTTTTAATGTTCGGGGACGTGATGTGCAAAGTATTGTAAAAGAACTGCAAGGTAAAGTTGAAACTCAAATTAAATTTCCTGCGGGTTACTATGCAACTTATGGAGGTGCTTTTGAAAATTTAAACGAAGCCAAAAACCGTTTGATGATTGCGGTTCCGGTTTCATTACTATTAATATTTATTTTGCTTTATTTTGCATTCAATTCCGTAAGACAAGGGCTGTTGATTTATTCGGCAATTCCACTTTCGGCAATTGGTGGTATTTTCTTTTTAGCGATGCGGGGAATGCCGTTTAGCATCAGTGCCGGAGTTGGTTTTATAGCCTTATTTGGTGTAGCGGTTCTGAATGGTCTGGTGTTGATTGCAGAATTCAACAGCATTCGAAAATCTGGCGAAACCGATTTAAAAGCAATTGTTTTACAAGGAACTAGAATACGATTACGTCCTGTTCTAATGACTGCATTTGTAGCATCATTAGGTTTTTTACCGATGGCATTAAGCAATGGTTCTGGTGCAGAAGTGCAAAAACCTTTGGCAACTGTCGTAATTGGAGGTCTGTTGGTTGCAACGTTCTTAACCTTATTTGTTTTACCAATTTTATATATCATGTTTGAAAAAGGAATTAAATTACAACCAAAAAAGATAAAATCAATTACAACAATCATAGTTGTGGGATTGTTTTTTTCTTTTCAAAATGCGGCTTCTCAGGAAAAAATTTCAATTGAGAAAGCGATTGAAACGGCTCTTTCAAATAATATCAAAATTAAAAACGAAAAACTAAATTCAGAATACTTGCAAAAAATGACCAAAACAGGCTACGATATTTCCAACACGGGAATTATTGGCGAATACGGTCAGTTTAACAGCAATGCAAATGACATGAAAATTGGTATTTCGCAAAACATAAAATTTCCAACCGTTTACAAAAGGCAACAACAACTTTTAAGAGAAGAAGCCAAAAAAGGGCAATGGAACGAAGCTTTGCAAAGAAAGGAACTGACCAGACAGGTAACAGTAGTGTTTTACGAAATGTTGTATCTAAAAGAGAAGGAAAAGCTGTTGCTAAAAAGCGATAATGTTTATTCGGAATTTTTAAGGATCTCAGCGCTTCGTTTTGACAAAGGTGAAAGCAACATATTAGAAAAAGCAACCGCTGAAAACCAATCCGGACAAATAAAAATTCAGCTTTTGGGATTACAAAGTGATTATACAATAGTACGATCGCAATTCAAGTATTTACTTAATTCTGATAAAGACTTTATCCCGATATCAGATAAATTTAAAATGGATTTTACCGAAAATTTAGATAAAAACGCCATGGGCAATCAACCCACTATAAAAATATTTGAACAAGAAGTAAATAGCAGCAAAGCGGAAGTTTCACTTGAAAAATCTAAAAAATTACCTGAATTAATCGGTGGTGTTTATTGGCAAACTTTCAAAACAAATGCGGAGTTTCAAGAAAGTTATAATGGTGTTTACGGACAATTTGGAGTGGCATTTCCGCTATTCAATACAGCGATAAATAATAGGAAAAAGGCTTTAGAGATAAACACTCAAATAGCTGAAAACAACTTAAATAATGAAAAACTTAAATTTCAAAATCATTATCAGGAATTAGTCCAGGAATATAAAAAACACAAAGAAACTATCGCTTATTATGAAAGTCAGGCGTTGAAAAATGCGGATTTGGTAACTAAAGCTGCTAATGATAAATTTTTCAATGGTGATATTAATTATCTGGAATGGGTAATGCTTATTAATCAAAGCACAGAGATTCAAAGTGATTACATTGAAGCGGTTAAAAAATTGAATGTAAGCGTTGTTGAACTTAATTATCTTTCTAATTAATGATGAATTTAAAACAAATATTGACTGAACCTTTGATAGTTTTAGAAAATAAAACCTTTGCTAAGTTGCATATGGTGCAAACCATCAGTGTGGGAAAAGTGTATGGTTCAAACTTTGCATTTTCGCGTTATTATTTTTAAGCCAAATATTAATTTTCAAGATATATAAAATGAAATGTCAAATTTACAAACACCAAAATAAAAATACTATCATGATTAAAAATACAATCTTTACAATACTGGCAATAGTATGCGTTTTTGCATGTGGAGAAAAGAAAACGGAAAGCGAAACAGAAGCCACTCCAACTATCGAAAACACAACAACTCTTACTGATGCACAAATAAAAAATGCAGGTATTGTAACAGGGAAAATGGAGCAAAAAGAAGTTTCATCTACCTTAAAATTAAATGGTAAAATAGATGTTCCGCCCCAAAATTTAGTGTCCATAAGTGTGCCGATGGGAGGTTATTTAAAATACACCAAACTTTTAGAGGGAATGTATGTAAGCAAAGGACAGGTTTTGTGTGTTGTTGAAGACCAACAATACATTCAACTGCAGGAAGATTACCTTTTGGCGAAAGCGAAAATAGGGTACGCAAAAGCCGAATTTGAAAGACAAAGAGAACTTAACCGAAGCAAAGCCAGCAGTGACAAAGTGTATCAACAAGCACAATCAGAATACAACTCACTATCGGTAATGGTGCAATCGTATGGAGAGAAATTAAAATTTGCAGGGATAAATCCAAATAATGTTTCTACAAAGAACATTTCAAAAAGCATCAATATTTATTCGCCAATAAGCGGTTATGTATCGAAAGTAAATGTAAATATTGGCAAATATGTAAACCCCAGTGATGTGTTATTTGAGATTGTTAATCCATCTGATATTCATTTGGCATTGACCGTTTTTGAAAAAGACATCGATAAACTGGCCATTGGCCAATCGGTGGTCGCTTACACCAATACCAATCCGGAGAAAAAATATTATTGCAAAATTATTCTAATCGGTAAAGATTTTTCCGAAAACAGAAGCACGGAAATGCATTGCCATTTTACAAACTTCGACAAAGCGCTTTTACCTGGAATGTATATGAATGCTGAAATTGAATTAAAAAGTCAGCAGTCAAATGTATTGCCATCTGATGCTATTGTGAATTATGAAAACAAGAATTATGTTTTTATTGCTAAACAAAACAAGCAATTTGAAATGAAAGAAGTTACTGTAGGAATTACAGAAAATGAATTTACTGAAATTATTTCAGAAGATTTGATTGAGGCTACTATTGTGATTAAAGGTTCATATTCACTCTTGATGAAAATGAAAAATGTAGAAGAATAAAAAAGCGGGATTCCAGTTAAAAATGCAACTTTTTGATTAAACATATAATTTGAAATCCCTTTTATTATTCTATTTTTATAAAAAAATAACAGTTATGACTTCTTATTTTAAATCTCTTGTATTACTTTGTTTTCTTTTTTGTGTTTTTTCCTGTAAAGCACAAATCATCATTTCTGATGTACAAGAAAAAAATGTTCCAATTATTAATGACAGTACATTTGTAAATTTAAAAGAGTACAGCCAAGATTTTGTCTATGATATGAAGTATGCCACAAATGATAATTTTTTAAAAGCAAAAGTGTACGATTGCGCCGAATGTTTTTTACGTTTAAAAACCGTAAAAGCACTCTTGGAAGCCAATATGAAATTCATCAAAAATGGTTATAAAATCAAAATTTTTGATTGTTATCGCCCTTTGGATATTCAAAAAAAAATGTGGAAAATTGTCTCTAACCCAAAATATGTTGCCAATCCGGCCAAAGGTTCCATTCACAATAGAGGCGGAGCGGTGGATATTACGCTAGTTGACAGTAAGGAAAAAGAATTGCCGATGGGAACAGATTTCGATTTTTTTGGAATTGAAGCAAGTCACAATTATCTAAATGTTTCAGCAGCAGTAAAACAAAACAGATTATTATTAAAATCCATTATGACCAGCAGTGGATTTAATTCTTTCGATTCAGAATGGTGGCATTACAATTTAAAATCCGGTTTAAATGATAATGTTTCAAATGTTAAATGGGATTGCAAATAGTTTTTATTCAATACATTTTAAGTTGTCAATGAAATAGTTTTCGGGAAAGTAAATTTCGCTTGTTAATTCAGATTTGAACTCTTTTTTGAAGACGTAATCTTCTGTATCAGTCAAATATTTAATTCGCATCATGAATACGGGCGAGTTTTTTAATTCTTCAAAACTGTCCTTCATAAACATAAAAATTCCGGAATTAACTCTATTATCAAATCCTTTCTCATCGCGTATCATGGTGCCGCAATTTTCTTGATCGATATGAATTAGCGTAATTATTTTTCCATTGTTTAACTGTAAAAACAATTTAGAATTTTTATCAAAACAATTGGCTTTCAAAAAATCTTTACTTTTGTTAATACTCTGAACGGTCAATGTTGGTAAGCCATCTGTTAATGCCAAAGAATAAAAAATATAACTTGAATTCCCCGCAAAATTCTTCTCGCTAATCATGTATTCTTTGGTTGATTTATAAGTCCCGATAGAATCATTTACATTAGCGCTGTAATCACATGGTTTTTGAGCGAATATATTAAAGCTGAAAAGAAATAAAGTCAGTGCAATCAGATGTTTCATTTTTATGATATTTTGGTGCAAATTATAACAATTTTATGATTATTTACGTCGGTTGTGAAAAAACAATATACATTTCCACCGTCTTTTATTTTCCATTTTTTTCGAATAATTTCAACACTGTCCGGGAAATTTCGAATGGTTATATTCGCCTGTGTTTTTTCTAAAAAAGTTTTCATTTCCGATTTATTATAAGCAAATGTATTCTGAATTTCAAAAATGCGTCCCGGGAACGGTATAAGATCTTTCAAAGTGTATAAGTGGGAATGTTTGTGTAGTTTATTTAAGTTAAAAAAAAGACCTACTTCATCAAATCCACCTGATTTCATGATGGAGCTATTTGGCTCGTAAAGGTATTTTTGAGGTAAACTAAAGTTTGGTAATGTAGAATTATCATTTAAAATAAAATGAAATGTTTCCATTTTATCTTTTAAAATATTAACGGTTTTGATGTTTACATTTCCAAAATAATCTTTCTGCAATTCCCAAACTAATTCTTTTACTTCATTTTCTAAAGCTACGATGTGAATAGTTTTGACGTGTTTCAATTCGGATAAACCCGCGGTAAGATCAAGAAGTGGTGCAGTTTTTATTAAAACAGCACCTGAGTTTTTAAAATAAAAATCAAGATTTTCAGGAACATTTGGTAAACAATCCTTCAGCATGAATACTTTTCCTTTGGCATCATTTCGTCTGGAAGGATCAATATAAATCCAATCCCATTTTGTATTTAGTGTATTTAAAGTATCCAAACTATCTCCTGAATAACAAGTAATATTTGTAACATTTAATTGTTCAAAATTATGTTTTACAAGATTAGAAAGTATCGGATTAATTTCGCAATGGGAAACTTTTTTTATTTTTTTTGCAAAATAATAATCGTCTACTCCAAAACCTCCCGTTAAATCGATTAAAGATTCACCGGAAATTAAGGAAGCCTTGTACAAAGCTGTTTTTTCGGATGATGTTTGTTCTATCGAAATTTTACTTGGATAAATAATATTTTTGGTCGAAAACCAATTGGGCAATTTATCTTTTGCTTTTGTTTTAGCTTCTATCTGATTCAAAACATAAATCCAATCCAAATCTTGAAAGGGATTTTTTCGAAGTGCTAACTTTGATACACTTTTTCCAATGTTGTCATTGATAAAAGCCTGTATTTTGGCATTTAAAATCCTTGAATCCAAAATTAAATATCTTTAGTTAATAGCATGATAATTTTGTTTTCTGGGAAGAATTCTTTACCCATAACTTTTATTATTGTGTACAGCGGCACTGCCACTATCATTCCTAATATTCCAAAAAGGAAACCTGCAATTAAGATTACAAGAAATATTTCCAGCGGATGTGAGCTTACGCTTTGAGAAAAAATAAATGGCTGGGATAAATTGTTATCGATAATTTGAACGATCCAAAAACCAATTAAAACATAAATGGTGGTCGGCAAAATTATAGATTGGAAATCACTACCTAAATTGCTTAGCATTGTTAGAATTGCCGCTAAAGAAGACGCTATAAGTGGGCCAATGTATGGGATAATGTTTAGTACTGCACATAAAAATGCTATAGCAAGTGCATTTGGAACTCCAAAAATGAATAATACAATTAGGTACAATAGAAATACAATGAATAATTGAAGTAATAATCCAATGAAATAACGCGATAACAAGCGGTTTATTTTTCCCAAAGAATGTAATATTTGTTCTTCATGGTTGTTTGGAATTAGTTTTTTTACTCCTAAAATGAACATTAGTCGGTCTTTTAAAAAGAAAAAAGTAATAAATAGTACGGATCCTAATCCTATGCCCAAACTACTAATTGTGCCTAAAATTGTATTTAAGAAGTTAGGGATGAAATTAAAATTTATTTTAGAGGTAATGTTAGCTTCTTTTAAAACCTGTGCAGAATCAATTTGGTGATTGTCTAAAAACACAGTGATTTGATTGATTAACCGGATTATGTTTTTTTCAATTTCTGCAGTGTTAAGAAGTGACAGGTTTTGTCCTTGAGATAAAATCAAAGGAACAAACATCATTATAAACCCGAATATGATTAGTATAAAAATAAGCAAAGTCGCTATTGTTGCGAAAATATGATTAAACTTCAATCGCTTCTTAAAAAAGTCTAAAATAGGATTTCCGATCAATGTTAGTATAAATGCTACAACCAGGTATATCAATACGGATTGAATTTGATAAAAAAAGTACAAGATTAAACCACATAAAGTTAGTGTCAATAATGCTCTAAGAATCCCATTTGAAATGGTTTTTGAAGTAATCATGTTTCTATTTTAGATTGTAAATATAAAAAAACTCGCTAACAAGTAGCGAGTTTTAAATTCTAAAAAACTAAAAAAAATTATATTCCGAAACTCGCTCTTGCTCCACCTGAAACAAATAAAGCAGCCATTCTTGATTTTTGACCGTTAGAGAACATGTACATTCCTGCATCATCAGTGTAATCCATATAGTTCATTGTCATTTCAACTGGAGTACCAGTACAAGTGCTGTAATGAGGATAAGCTGGAATACCGTAGTTAGATGTGTTGTGTGTAGGTGTATCAGAAACTAAATCGCTTCCACAAGTTGCATCACCCCAAATGTGACGTAAGTTCATCCAGTGACCTACTTCGTGAGTAGCTGTTCTTCCTAAATTAAATGGTGCAGCTGCTGTACCTCCACTTCCAAAAGCATTGTTATCCATTACTACTCCATCAGTAGCAGCTGCTCCTCCAGGAAATTGTGCGTAGCCAAGAATACCGCCACCAAGATTACAAGACCACATGTTTAAAACAGTTGTTGGTGTAGTTGGAGCAATACCTTGTGCTGATTTTTTCATCGCATCATTTGTTGTCCATGAAGTTGTAGTTGTTGATCTTCTCACTACATTTTGCAATACAAATGTAATTCCAACATTTGCTTTCACTCCTGAAAATGCTGCAGGAACTGAATTATAATCAGAATTTAAAGCATTGAAATCTTTATTCAATACGTCAATTTGAGATTGGATTTGAGACAAAGAAATGTTTTCTGCAGCAGTTCTGTACAATACATTTACTACAACTGGAATTTCTACTTTACCATTTACTAAACGAGCAGATAACATTGCTTTTTCAGTAAAAGCTTCAATTTTATTCATCCTTAAAGCTAATGAAGGATCAGCTTTCATTTGAGCAGTAAGAACTTCTTGAGATGCACAACCACGTTGTGACACTGCACTTGCTTCTGGAGTAGCTTCTGTCGCATCATTTTGACAAGAGAAAAGCATTAAAAATGCTGCAGCAGATAAAAAAATTTTTTTCATAATGAATTTGTTATAAATTAATAGATTTGGTTAATTATTTCACAATTTTATAACAAATTTTTTATAAAAAAAAGTATTGCTTAATTTTTTTTTTAAAAAAATTGTAATCCACAGATTTTACGGGTTTCCGTAAAATTGTAAAAATTTATTTCAAAGTATTTTCTGATAATTTATTTTATTTTAAATTTTAAAAAGTTTTATTCATTAGTTTTAATTAAAGAAATTAAGATACTTTTTGTGATATTGGTTTAAAAAACGTTATTTTTTTTAAAAACAAATTAATTTATTACTTACTATAGCTTAGAAGTAAATCGTACAAACTATACCCGTTGTCATTGACTAATAAATATAATTTATATAGGTAAATTCCGAAAATTGTGTAAATTAATTATTATGCGAAGAGTTTTTTTAAATTTTATTTTAAAAATAAAGTAGCGGTAATGTTTTTTAAAGAATATGAAATATGAAGTTTAAAAATGAAGATAAAATCCAAAAAAAAAATAATTTTCAACAGAATTTAAAAAGAAACGGCTAGTTATTAAAAATATAATTTAGGATATTGGCACCCATTTTTAGTGCTTTTTCACGAATTTCAATTGGATCATTGTTGACTTCTTGATCTTCCCAGCCGTCACCTAAATCGCATTCGTACGTGTAAAGCAAAACTAATTTGTTTTCTATAAAAATTCCGAAAGCTTGTGATCGTTTTCCATCATGCTCATGTATTTTGGGTAAGCCATTTGGAAAAGAATACGGTTTTTGAAAAATAGCATGACTGGCAGGAATTTCTACTAAGTTATTGTTTGGGAATATTTTTTTTATTTCTTTTTTTATGTATTGATCCATACCATAATTGTCGTCAATATGGAGAAATCCGCCGGCAAGTAAATAGTTTTTAAGATTACTTACTTCAGAATTATTAAAAACAACATTTCCATGCCCTGTCATGTGAACGTACGGGTATGAAAATAAATCAGGACTTCCTGGTTCAACAGTTGCTGGCTTGGTTTTTATTCGGGTGTTGATATGAGCATTGCAATATTTTATTAAGTTTGGCAGTGATGTCGGATTTGCATACCAATCGCCACCGCCGCTGTATTTCACCAATGCAATCTCTTGTGAAAACAAGGGTGTTGAAAGAATAACAAGAAGATAAAATAGTAGCCTCATAATTGAATTAGTTATTCCTCATTGACAAATACCACACTGTGACAGGCAACTATTGCAGCAGTTTCTGTACGTAATCTTGTGTTCCCCAATGAAACTGCTGTAAAATTATTTTCTAGAGCTAATGTAATTTCTTTTTCGGAAAAGTCCCCTTCAGGACCTATTAACAGTGTAATATCTTCGTTTGGTTTCAAAATTGACTTGAGTGTTCTTTTATTCGTTTCTTCACAATGAGCAATCAATTTAACGCCTTCATTTTTAAGTTTTATAAATTCTTTAAAGGTAGTGGCTGGATTCAATTTAGGAAGATATAATTCATTGGATTGCTTCATGGCGGTCAATAGAATTTTATCAAAACGTTCGTTATTAATAACTTTTCGTTCCGAGTGATCACAGATAATTGGTGTGATTTCATGTACACCTATTTCGGTTGCTTTCTCTAAAAACCATTCGTAGCGGTCATTCATTTTAGTTGGCGCAACAGCCAAATGCAACTTAAATTTTGATGGAGTTGCTTTTTCAAATGAAATAATTTTAACCGTGCATTTACTGTCGGAGGCCAAAGTAATTTCAGTTTTAAATAAAAAGCCTAAACCATTGGTAACATATAATAGGTCGGTATCTTTTTTGCGCAATACTTTGATGATATGTTTACTTTCTTCTTTATCAAAAGAAAAAACTTCAGTGAATTCCGTAATAGTTGGATTGTAAAATAATTGCATAATTTATAGTTGTATTCTTGCTTTAGAAACTATAGCGGAAGTTTCAAATGTTTGTGTTAAAAATTTTTGATAACCCACAATCCCAATCATTGCAGCATTATCAGTTGTATATTCAAATTTTGGGATAAAGGTTTTCCAACCGTATTTGCTCTCCGTTTCTTTTAATGTACTTCTAATTCCAGAATTGGCGGAAACGCCACCGCCAATGGCAATTTGTTTTATTCCCGTTTCTTTTACAGCTAATTTTAACTTGTCCATTAAAATTTCAATAATTGTATGTTGAATTGAGGCGCAAATATCATTTAGGTTTTCTTCAACGAAACTTGGATTTTCTAATTTTTTCTTTTGAATAAAATATAAAATAGCTGTTTTTAGGCCCGAAAAACTAAAATCCAAACCGGGAACTTTAGGTTTTGTAAATGCAAATGCGTTTGGATTTCCCAGTTGCGCATATTTATCAATCAAAGGGCCTCCGGGATAAGGAAGACCTAAAATTTTTGCGCTTTTATCAAATGCTTCTCCAACCGCATCATCAGTAGTTTCGCCAATCACCGTCATGTCAAAAAAGTTGTCCACTTTAATAATTTGAGTATGTCCGCCACTTATGGTCAGCGCCAAAAAGGGAAAACAAGGCTTTTCAAAACCATCTTCATCAATAAAATGAGCTAAAACATGGGCTTGCATGTGATTTACGGCGATTAGTGGAATTTGTAGCGCAACAGCCATTGATTTAGCAAAAGAACTTCCCACCAAAAGCGAACCCATAAGTCCTGGACCTTGTGTGAATGCAATTGCGGAGAGTTGTTCTTTTTGTATATTTGCCTTACGCAACGCCCCATCGACTACGGGAACTATATTTTGTTGGTGCGCACGAGAGGCGAGTTCCGGAACCACTCCGCCATATTGACTATGAATGAGCTGGTTTGCTACAACATTTGACAGCACTTTGTCGTTTTGTAGAACGGCAGCAGCAGTATCGTCACAGGAACTTTCGATAGCAAGAATAAAAACCTCAGGATTTTGCATAAAAAGGCACAAATTTTGAATTACATTTGACGGGTCAATTATAGAAAAATTTTTTTTGTCAAAAGCCAAAATTAAAGAATTTTTATCAAAAGCACCCCGTTTCCAGTGGCAAAATCAAATTTTAGAACATTAAACATTAAATAGGTATCAAAAAAGTTATAAAAATAGCGCTGCGCTTGCTACTGGGACTAATCCTGCTTTTGTTGGTACTTGCTATTGCGCTTACCATGCCAGTTGTTCAGACGAAGATTGCACACTACTTCATGAACAGCATCAATAAAGATTTTGGAACTAATATTGCTATTGACGGAGTTGCCGTTTCCGTTTTTGGAGGCGTGAAATTTAAGAAAGTCTTGATTCGTGATCATCACCAAGACACATTAATTTATTCGGAGAGAATTGCTACCACAATTTTAGAAAGTACAAAATTACTTGATGGCGATTTGATTTTTGATGGTTTAGATTTGCATGGATTGCTTTTAGATTTGAAAACATACAAAAACGAAAAAGAATCTAATCTTGATAAATTCATAAAAGCTTTTGAAACCGGCAAAAGTTCCAGTAGAAAATTCTTGTTGAAAGCAAATAATTTGCAAATTTACAATGGACGTTTTATTGTAACGGACCAAAATCGTGAAAATCCAAAAGACTTAGATTTCACGAAACTGAATGCCTCTGTAACTGATTTTTTGATATATGGTCCGGACGTGACTACCAATATAAATAAAATGTCTTTTCTTGACTTTCGCGGATTATATGTTAAAAATTTGAAATCAAAATTCACCTATTCAAAGAAAAATATAAAGCTTGAAAATCTTGATTTATTGACCAAGGAATCAACGCTGGTTGGAACTGTTTTGTTGAATTATAAAATAGAAGATTTTTCTAATTTTACCGATAAAGTGCTGTTTGATATCCAATTGAATTCGGCTTCTGTAGCATCAAATGATATACGTTATTTTTATAAAGAAATTGGTAAAAACCAACATTTTTATACTAAGGCAAGTATTAAAGGTACATTAAATGACTTGAAATTTAAAAACTTGGAGTTAGTTGATGAACGCAAAACACAAATTAAAGGTGATATTAATTTTAAGAATTTGTTTGCTAAGAAAGGTCAGAAATTCTCGATGTACGCTAAGTTTGATAAGTTAACGTCAAGTTACGAAGATTTGGTAGTTATTCTGCCGAATATTTTGGGAACTAAATTACCTACTTCATTAAAAAAATTAGGAAGATTTTCAGCATCGGGAACTGCGACTGTTTCAACCACTGCCGTAGAAGCTGATTTTTCTATGATTACTGCTCTTGGAAGAGTCACTTCAAATTTAGAGATACAAAACATTAATGAAATTGATAAGGCTTCTTATTTAGGAAATGTAATTCTAGAAAATTTTGACATTGCGACTTTATTAGATCAAAAAGAATTGGGCAGGGTAAGTTTGAATATTGATGTGGACGGAAAAGGTTTTAAACAAAAATATTTAGACACAGCTATTAAAGGAGACATAAGTCAAATAGAGTATAAGAGTTATAATTACACCAATATTGTTGTCGACGGTACGCTTAAAAGTCCTTATTACAAAGGTCAAATTTCTGTAAATGATCCCAATTTGAGTATGATTTTTGACGGTTTATTGGATTTAAGCAAGAAAGACAGTCGTTACGATTTTCATATTAATGTTGAAAATGCCGATTTAAATAAATTGAAACTGATAAAAGATTCTGTTTCCGTATTTAAAGGTGACGTTGTGGTTCAGGCTTCAGGAAATAATATTGAGAATTTTCAAGGAAATGTTTATATCAATAAAACGTCTTATCAAAATGCGAAAGACACTTATAATTTTGATGATTTTGCCATAAATTCAACTTTTGATAATAACAGAATTCGAACGATAACTGTAAATTCCCCGGATATTGTTCAGGGTGAAATTGTGGGCAAATATGAATTTAATCAATTGGAGAATTTGGTTAAGAATTCTTTGGGAAGTCTTTACACCAATTTCAAACCGAGTAAAGTTAAGAAAGGACAGTTTTTGAAATTTAATTTTTCTATTTACAATAAAATTATTGAAATATTTTATCCGGAAATTTCAATCGGTGCCAATACTATAGTCAAAGGAAATATTAACTCCGATAATCAGGAGTTTAAACTCAACTTTAATTCTCCGCAAATCGTAGCTTCCAGCAATACATTTGACAATATCAGAGTTTCGGTTGACAATAAAAACCCACTTTATAATGCTTTTATAGAATTGGATAGCATTAAAACAAAATACTATAAAATACGTGACTTTAGTTTGATTAATGTTACAATGAAAGATACTTTATTCTTTCGATCAGAATTTAAAGGAGGTCCAACCGCACAGGATTATTTTAATCTGAATTTATACCATACTATAAATAAGGATAATAACAACGTGGTAGGAATTAGTAAATCGGAGGTGAAATTCAAGGATTATCTTTGGTTTTTAAATGAAAACGAAACACCGAACAACCAGATTGTTTTTGATAAATCATTTAAGAATTTTGATATTGATAATATCATTTTATCGCATGAAGATCAGTCGATTTCGTTAGATGGAATTTTTAAGGACACAACCATTAAGGATATAAAGCTGAGTTTTAAGGATGTCGATTTAAATCAAATTACGCCTGCCAATAACAAGTTTGTCGTACATGGAAATATAAATGGAGAAGTCAATTTCAAACAAAATAAGGACGTTTATCAACCTACAGCTTCAATAATAATTGATAAGCTTAACGTGAATAAAACCGATTTGGGGACTTTAAATTTTGATATTGAAGGAGATGAAAGCCTGAGAAAGTTTACTATAAACTCGGATTTAGAAAATGAAAATCTCGAATCATTTAATGCTGACGGAAGTTTTGAAATTGTTAACAAAGAAACTATTCTTGATTTGAAACTTAAATTTGACAAATTTAATATCGCCACATTAAACTCGCTTGGTGGAGAAGTATTGTCTAATATTAGAGGGTCTATTTCAGGCAATTCCACCATTGAGGGTAATCTTAAAAAACCAAATATTAACGGGCGACTTTATTTAGACAATGCAGGAATTACCATTCCGTATCTAAATGTTGATTATGAATTAAGTGACAACACTATTATTGATTTAACAGATGAGAAATTTCTATTCAGAAACAATACGTTGACGGATACAAAGTATAGAACAATAGGAAACTTAAACGGTAGTATTGAACACAATAATTTTACGGATTGGAAATTAGATTTAGCGATTAGTTCAAAAAGATTACTAGCGTTAGATACTAAAGATCGTGAAGATGCAGCCTATTATGGCACTGCATTTATTGATGGTAGAGCAACGATCAAAGGTCCAACTAATTCCTTGTTTATAAAAGTAGAGGCAAAATCCGAAAAAGGAACTGCTATTAAAATACCAATTAATAATGCCGAGAGTGTGAGTGATAATATTTTTATTCATTTTGTCACAGCGCAGGAAAAATATAACGTAAAGAATGGTATTGTTGAAAATTCAAGGAATTATAACGGACTGGAATTAGAATTTGATTTTGATATAACGCCGGATGCCGAAGTGGAAGTGATTTTGGATCGAAATACTGGTCACGGAATGAAAGGAAAAGGGTTTGGATCGTTATTGTTTAAAATCAACACTTTGGGACGATTTAATATGTGGGGGGATTTCCAGGCGTACGAAGGAACTTATAACTTCAAATACGGCGGACTTATTGATAAGAAATTTGAGGTTAAAAAAGGAGGTTCAATCACATGGGAAGGTAATCCTATGAAAGCGCAGCTCAACCTGGAAGCCATATACAAAACATCGGCAAATCCAGCCGTTTTATTAGATAATTCTTCTTTTAATACAAAAGTCCCAGTTGAAGTTGTGATAGGACTTCGAGGCGATTTAACTAGTCCGGAACCTGATTTTAATATTGAATTCCCAACCGTCAGTAATGTACTAAAATCGGAAATTCAATATAAATTAAATGATAAAGATGTTCGTCAAACGCAGGCCTTATATTTGCTCTCTTCTGGTGGATTTTTAAGTCCGGAAGGCGTTAGTCAGTCTGATTTTTCAGGAAGTTTATTTGAAACTGCTTCGAGTATTTTAGGTGGAATTATTCAATCAGATGATGAAAAATTTAAAGTAGGACTTAATTTTATTGGTGCTGATAGAAGAATAGGAAAGGAAACTGATGGACGATTTATTGCCACAATTTCGTCAAAAATTAATGAAAGAGTGACTATTAATGGTAAGTTGGGAGTTCCTTTTGGAGGAATAAATGAATCGGCTATTGTGGGCGATGTTGAAGTTTTATATCGAGTGAACGAGGACGGAACACTTAATTTGCGCCTTTTTAACAAAGAAAATGACATCAATTACGTTGGTCAAGGAATTGGATATACGCAAGGTTTAGGGGTTTCCTACGAAGTTGATTTTGAAACTTTTAAAGAGTTTGTCAATAAGATTTTCAAAAATCTTAAATTTGATGATGTTCCCGCTCGTGTTTCTGAAGATCAAGATTCGAATTTATCTCCGGCGTATATTAATTTTTCTAAATCAAAAAAAACAAAGACTGAAAAAATCAAAAAAAATCAGGAAGGATTACCTCCTGAAGAAAACTAGTTACAATACTTATTGTAATTTAGTCTCTATAATTTTATTTACCTGAAGGCTTTTAGAAAAACGTTTATTTAGAAAAAAGCTTTGGAATAAATTTTATTCCAAAGCTTTTTTTATTATGTTGTTTCCTTTTGTTCCTTACCTGATTTAGTATCTAGAAATAATACAGTGAATGCACTTTTTTAACAATTAAAAAACAACCAAATTGTTAATTGTTAAATAAAAGTTGCTTATTTTTTAATTTTGTTAAATAAAACTCAATTTATTTTTGTTTTCCAAAAACTTATCAACGAAAACGTTTGAATTCATATAGTTATACTAATTTATTAAAAACACAGTCTTGAAAGTGGTTAATGTTTGCTAATTTTACACTTTAATACTTAAATAATGCCAAAAACAATAAAAAAAGTTGGTGTTCTGACTTCGGGAGGAGACTCACCGGGAATGAACGCAGCAATTCGATCAGTTGTTCGTACTTGTGCTTATCATAACATAGAATGTATAGGAATTTACAGAGGGTATCAAGGAATGATTGAAGGTGACTTTAAAGAAATGGGACCTCGAAGTGTAAACAACATTGTAAATAAGGGAGGGACGATTTTAAAATCGGCTCGATCTTTAGAGTTTAAAACTCCAGAAGGAAGAAAAAAAGCATACGAGAACCTTACTAAAGCAGGAATTGATGCTCTAGTGGTAATAGGAGGCGACGGAACTTTTACAGGTGGTTTGTTATTCAATACTGAATTTAATTTTCCAGTAATGGGAATCCCGGGAACCATAGACAATGATATTTTTGGAACAAGTCATACTTTAGGGTATGATACCGCATTAAACACTGTAGTGGATGTAATTGATAAAATACGAGATACTGCCAGTTCGCACAACCGATTGTTCTTTGTAGAGGTGATGGGTAGAGATGCCGGTCATATTGCATTGAATGCAGGCATTGGAGCAGGAGCAGAGGAAATCCTAATTCCCGAAGAAAATTTAGGTTTAGACCGATTATTAGAATCTTTACAAAAAAGTAAGGCTTCTGGGAAATCATCCAGCATAGTAGTCATAGCGGAAGGCGATAAAATAGGTAAAAATGTATTCGAATTAAAAGATTATGTAGAAGCCAATTTGCCTGAATATGACGTGCGAGTTTCGGTTTTAGGGCATATGCAACGTGGCGGTTCACCTTCGTGTTTTGATCGAGTTTTAGCCAGTAGATTAGGTGTGAAAGCCGTTGAGTCGTTGATAGAAGGAAAATCAAATTATATGGTTGGATTGCAAAATGATAAAGTAGCGTTAACGCCTTTGGAACAAGCAATCAAAGGAAAAACGGAAATTGACAGAGAATTATTAAGAGTTTCAGACATTATGTCTACATAAATGGTTAAAGTTTATTGTGAGGAAATTAGACTTTATATTGAGTTAATATAAAATAAACAAAAAAATTAAAGTAAAATGTCAAAAGTAAAATTAGGAATAAACGGATTTGGTAGAATTGGAAGAATTGTTTTCAGAGAATCTATCAACAGAGATAACGTAGAAGTAGTAGCGATCAATGATTTATTAGATGTAGATCACTTGGCATACTTATTAAAATATGATTCAGTTCACGGACGTTTCAACGGAACCGTAGAAGTAAAAGAAGGACAACTTTTTGTAAACGGAAGAAATATCCGTATTACAGCTGAAAGAAATCCAGCAGATTTAAAATGGAATGAAGTTGATGTTGATGTAGTCGCAGAATGTACTGGTTTCTTTACAACAATCGAAACTGCAAATGAACACATTAAAGGTGGTGCTAAAAAAGTAATTATTTCTGCTCCTTCTGCTGATGCGCCAATGTTTGTAATGGGAGTAAACCATGAAACAGCAAAAGCATCGGATATTGTAGTCTCTAATGCTTCTTGTACAACAAACTGTTTAGCTCCTTTGGCAAAAGTTATTCACGATAATTTTGAAATTGTTGAAGCTTTAATGACTACGGTTCACGCAACAACTTCAACGCAAATGACTACTGATGGTCCTTCTAAAAAAGACTGGAGAGGTGGACGTGCAGCAAACTTAAATATTATTCCATCATCAACTGGTGCCGCAAAAGCAGTAGGAAAAGTGATACCGTCATTGAACGGAAAATTAACGGGTATGTCAATGCGTGTTCCTACAGCTGACGTTTCTGTAGTCGATTTAACTGTAAAAGTAGCAAAAGAAACTTCTTACGAAGAAATCATGGCAGTTTTGAAAAATGCTTCTGAAACTACAATGAAAGGAATTTTAGGATATACTGAAGATTTAGTTGTATCTCAAGACTTTATTTCTGATTCAAGAACTTCTATTGTTGATGTTCATGCCGGAATTGGTTTGAATTCTACTTTTTTTAAAATCATCTCTTGGTATGATAATGAATATGGTTATTCTAGCAAATTGATTGATTTATCTGTACACATTGCAGGTTTAAAATAATTCTATATATTTACAAATCCCGTTATCTTTGTTTTAACGGGATTTTATTTTTTGTTACTTTTTTCAAATAGATGTTTTCTGTTAAACTCCATTTAAATTTAGTTAACTCCAAAACCAAAAAACCAAAAGAAAATGAGATTAATAGTTGATAGTGGTTCTACAAAAGCTGATTGGATATCAATAGATGACAATGGCAAAGTATTATTCACGACGCAAACTTTAGGGTTAAATCCCGAAGTGCTTGAAGCAGATGAAATTATTGAACGTCTAAATGATCGTTTTGATATTTTACAAAATAAAAAAAATGCAACCCATTTGTTCTTTTATGGTGCCGGTTGTGGTACTGATAAAATGAAAATTACACTTTCACAAGTTTTTCAAACGTATTTTCCTAACGCTATTATTGACGTGAAAGAAGATACGTATGCAGCAGTTTATGCAACAACTCCAAAAGGGGAGAAAGCAATCGTATCTATTTTAGGAACAGGATCAAACTGTAGCTATTTTGATGGTAAAGAGTTGCACCAAAAAGTACAATCTTTAGGTTATATTGCCATGGATGATTGCAGTGGGAATGTTTTTGGAAAAGAATTAATCAGAAAGTATTATTTTAATAAAATGCCAAAAGAACTGGCAGTTCAATTTGAAAAACAATACGATTTAGATCCGGATGCTATTAAAAGTAAATTGTATAAAGAACCAAATCCAAATGCTTATTTGGCAACTTTTGCCAAGTTTTTGATTCAACATAAAGAAACAGAGTTTTGCAGAAAAATTATTTTTAAAGGAATGAAATCTTTTGTAAAAAATTATATCAAACAATACGATAATTGTAAAGAAGTTCCTGTACATTTTGTAGGTTCCATTGCTTTTTATCTAAAAGAAGAACTACAAGAAACATTTGATAAATACGAATTACAATTAGGGAATGTTTTAAGAAGACCTATTGACGGTTTGATTGCTTATCATATTGCCAATAAATAGTTTTTTAAAGTTACTTTAAATTAAAAATCACTACCAGTTTACTTTGAGCAAGTAATTAGTAGTGATTTTTTTTATGAAAAAAAGTAGCTTACACTTTTAAATTGTAGTGACGAATATTGTTTGCTAAAGAATTGCAATCATAGAAATTTCGACATTTACGTTTTTTGGCAAGCAAGCCACTTGAACAGTTTCTCGCGCTGGAGCAATTGTTTCATTAAAATAAGAACCGTAAACAGTGTTTATTTTGGCAAAATCATTCATGTCCATTATAAAGATTGTTGTTTTTACCACATTATCAAATGTCATTTCAGCTGCTTCAAGTACCGCTTTCATGTTTTGCATCACTTGTTCTGTTTCGGTTTCAATGGTAGCTGTAACTAATTCTCCCGTTGCTGGATTAATAGCAATCTGTCCCGAAGTATAAAGCGTATTTCCACAAAGAACCGCTTGATTGTATGGTCCTATTGGTGCCGGAGCATTTTCTGTAAAAATTATTTTTTTCATAAATGGAGTTTTTTTTCGAACTAAAAAGGTAGTAAATTATTATTTAATAGTGGAATTAGAATTATCGGTTAATGGTGCTTCTTTTGTCCCATTTGATGTCGCTCAGTACACCAGATTTTATTCCAATGAAGAAACCCCAGTTGGCATTGGTACCAAAAGGAGACCAGTTAAAATCCATTCTCCAGCTTAACAAATCTCTTTCAAAACGAAGCTGTGTGAAAGTTACACCTTTTTGAACAAAATCGTAACCGGTAGAAACTCCTGCTTTCCATTTTGGAGTTATGTCTGCATTAGCTGATATCATAATGGAATTGCCTATTATTTTATTTTCTCTATTGTTGTTCCCATATGTTAATGAATAGGCAAAAGTCATGTCCCACGGTAATTTTGAGTTGAAAAACTCGGAAATTTTATCTTCGCCTTCAGTCTCTTCTTCATCTTCAAACTGGCTTCTTCTGCTGTCGCCTAAGTCAGTATTTGTTCCAAATAAATCATCTTCACGACCACCATTTCGTTGACTTTGAACATTTTTATCTTTTTTATTGTCGTCTTTTCCTTGGCTTGAAATAGAATAATTTAACGTCATATTAGAACTGGTCATTCTAAAAAGACTTCCGCCATTATTAATATTAAAAACATTAATTCGGTTTCCGGAATTGTCAATCGCGTACGGATCTAAGGTAGCTCCAAAATTGACATTCATTTTATTATCCAATAATGTTGTCCCACCGCTAAGTCTGATAGGAGAAAACCCAAGAGTAGTGATACCGTCCGCATCCAGATTATAGGAAGTGGAAAGGTTTAAATTATTAAGCAACATGATTTTTTTAGGCTCTACTTTAGTACTGTCCTTATCGGTTACTTTGGCTTCAAAAGTATTACTCAAATCAAAGCCTAACGTATTGGAATTATTTAAACCCGGAGCACCAAAAATTCCATTTTCAAATCGGGAATATTGTTTAATCATCGATCCGCTGGCATCAGCTGAGTACGTATCATAATATTTCTCGAAACTAGGCGTATATCCATAGGATACAGAAGGCCTCATGACGTGTCTTATTGATTTTATTTTTTTATCATCACCAAAATTAAAAGTTCCATAAATCGTTGTTCCTACGCTAGAGGAAAAGGAATAGGTTCTGAAAGCGTCAAATCCGTTAACGGTTTTATCAACTACTTTGCTTTGGTCAACATCATAACTTCTTTCGATTGTTTTCGTATACCAAATTTCCTCATAATTCATAGATGATGACGCACTGAAATATTTAAATATTTTAAAATTGGTACTTAATGGAATGCTATGTTGGAAACCAACTTTTGCATCTCTAAACATTTGCGGTTTGAAAAATAAAGAATCAGAGGTAACAATGCTGTTTCTTCCGTTTAAATTATATTGTAAGTTGATGTTCTTGAAAAATCCTTTTTTAACCCCGTCTTTCCCAACAAATGGGTAAATCCGGTCAACGCTCAATTGTAAAGTTGGCAAAGTCATGTTGATTTCCTCAGTTTGTGTATTTTGTGAGTGAGTTGCCGTCAGCGACATTCTTACTTGCGGCACGGATGTGAATGTTTTAGAATACGAAACCGATGAGCTTAATGTATTATTAAGATTTGAACCAATATTCACCTGATTGATGGATTGCCGGAAATATTTACTGCTTCCAAGGTTGACAGATGCAGAAAAACTGGAATTTGGATTTGATTTAGAGTCTTTGGAATGAGACCATTGGATGTTATAAATATTTTGTTTTAAATAATCCGGATAACCTCTTTCGCTGGTTATTAAATTTTCAAATCGAACGTTTAGGTTTCCTCTGTACGAATATCGTTTGGCATAACTGGATTCAAAACGCAATCCATAACTTCCATTGGTGTAATAATCGCCCAAAACTGTTAAATCATAATTATCGCTCAGCGCAAAATAGTAACCTAAATTTTGAAGTGAAAATCCTCTGTTGTTGGAATCGTTATAGCTGGGTAATATCAAACCGGAGATGCTAGTTTCTTTACTCATTGGAAAAAAAGCAAACGGTAAAGCTATCGGCGTTGGCACGTTAGCGATAACCATATTAGTTAATCCGGTCACTACTTTTTTACCAGGAATAAATTTTACTTTGTTAGTCTGAAAATAATATTCAGGATTATCTACGTCTTTTGAAGTAGTAAAACGAGCTCCTTTTAAGAAATAAACGGAATCATTTTCTTTTTTGGTGATAGCCGCTTTAATTTTAAATTCTCCTTGATCGGATCTTGAATTCCAAATCAAAGCCTTTTTCGTTTTAAAATTAAAACGAATAGAGTCAGGTTCAATTACATTTGCGCCTTGCTTGAAATTTGGATATTGAGTATATGTGCCTGATGAATCCTTGATGCGTCCGGCATAGACTTCATTTTTTTCATAATCCATGACAATTATCCCAGCCTTGAGTTCAACGTCCTGATAGTATAATTCCGCTTGATCGTAAAGAGTAATAATTTTTTTATTCTGGTCAATTTTAGCATAATCATCTGCTTTGTATCTTACTTTCCCGTCCAAAAATGCTTTTTTAGGTTTAATACTGTCCATTTTTATGGTATCAGTTTCTTTTTCAACCGTTAAAACGGGAGTTTTGACTCTGTTTAAGTTTGGTTTAGCGCTATCTGTTTGACTCTTAGCGGATACAGTAGCCTTTTTTTTTATTATATCTTGAGAATATAATTTACCAGAACCCAGAGAAAGGAAAATTGATAATAAAACGATATTAAATAAGTTTGTATGCAAAGGTTTAAATGCTATTTTTGTAAAATTATGGCCTGTTTTTTGACATGTCAAACTTACATATTATTATTTGTCAAAAATAGTCAAATAAATAATTTTATAGCGGTAGTCTTTTAATTAAATTAACTTATAGCTTTATGCGTAGTACAAGTAAAATTAAAATAATTGTAACTTTTATTTTGATACTCATTTCATTGGCTGGATACAGTCAGTCTAACAACTTTAAGGTAACTTTAGATGCGGGCCACGGCGCACATGATTATGGTGCTGTTTATGAAGGTCGTATAGAAAAGAATATTGCTTTAGCTGTAGTTTTGAAAGTTGGAAAAATACTTGCGGCAACACCACAAATGGAAGTCAATTACACTCGAAAAACAGATGTATTTATAGACTTAATTGAAAGAGCAAATATCGCCAACAGATTTAACGCAAATATTTTTGTTTCTATTCATTGTAATGCCAACAGAAACACTGCTGCAGATGGAACCGAAACCTATGTTATGGGTTTGAGCAAAGTGGCTTCAAACTTAGAAGCTGCCAAAAAAGAGAATTCCGTAATTACCTTAGAGAAAGATTACAAACAAAAATATGAAGGATTTGATCCTAACTCTCCTGAAACGATGATTGGAATGACGCTGATGCAGGAAGAATATCTGGATAACAGTATTTCGCTGGCCAGTAAAGTAGAAGATGCTTTTGAAGACTTAGGTAAAAAAATAAGAGGTGGCGGAGTGAAACAAGCGCCATTTATGGTACTTCACAAAGCATACATGCCTAGAGTGCTGATAGAGATGGGTTTTATATCTAATACATTAGAAGGGAATAAATTAAATACAGAAGAAGGCCAAGACGAAATTGCCAAAGCGATTGCCGATGCTGTTATTAGTTATAAAAAAGAATATTATGGCAGTGGCGAAGTGGAGATTTTTGAGGAAAGACCTTCCCAAAAAATTAATGAAAAACCATTACGAGATACTGTTATTCCTGCGAAACCAAAAATGAGTTCTCAATCAGCAGAATCAGCTCAGACAAAAAAAATGGCTGAGAATTCTAAACCTGTTTTCAAAGTGCAACTTTCAGCCAGTAGTAAAAGATTAGAATTACTTCCTAAAAATTTTAATGGACTTAAAAATATCTCTGTAGCTTATGAAAATAGAGTTTACAAATACATGTATGGAGAAACCGCTGATTATGATGAAGCAAAAAACCAATTAAAAGAGGCAAAAGAAAAAGGATATAATTCTGCATTTTTGATCGCATTTAAAAATGGGTCGAAAGTCAATATTCAAGACGTTATTAAATAATAGTAGGACATCCATCGGATATAAAATTAAAAAAACTAATAATTTAAATACTTCTGTAGAATTTAAAACCCAAATTATAACTGCATTTCTACTGTTCTGCTGTAGTACTTTATCTATATCTAATTAAAAATTTACGGTTATTTTTAGATGCAGGTCATAGGGGTAAAGAGCCCAGTAAGTCATGTCATTGTTTTTTCAAAAAAGAAATTACATTAAAAACCACATTGAAATTAGAAAAATATCGCATTAAAGAGAATGATATTAAAGTGGTTTGCACCATAAAAGCACGGGTTGTTACAGAATTAAAAGACAGACCAAAAAAGCAAATTTTATCGAAGCTAATTTATTTGTTTCTGTGCATTGTAATTCGGTAAAAATTGAGTTCCCTGCGACACAGAAACTTTTGTAATGGGTTTGGCAAAAAGTAACGGAAACGTAGAAATTGCTAATCAAGAAAATTCAGTATTATTACTCTAAATAGATTACCAGCAAACCTTTAAAAGATTTGACCCAAAAAAACCCTGAAACTTTGAGAGGTTTAAAAGTATTATAGGAAGATTATTTGGATATAAGTTTAATTTGGTCTCAAAAATTGAAAATAATTGCAGAAATAAATTACATCGAAAATTAAGGAGTATCAAGAAGACTACTATGGGTTTTAGATGCTGATTGTTTGCGCAGTGTCTTGATTAAATGTGTTTTTTATCTAATAACGAAGAAGGACTTTATCTAAATTGAAAAGAGGGACAAAATATTATGCTAGCAGCTATTTCATCAGCTATTATTATTATTATTATTATTATTATTATTTACAAAAAGGAATATTTTAGAAAGCAATCCAATAGAAATTCTGATGAGCTTCCATCCATAAAAATAATTCAAAATGGATTATTAGATTCGTCACAGAATTCTTAATTTAAATATATTGTTAAAAAAACGTCGTAAAAGGCGAGTTGAGAAGACAAAGTCCTGACGTGGTTTTCAAAACTGAATTTGCAGTCGTGAATAAACGCAATATTTTAAATCCATCTAATTTTAAAGGATTAAATAATGTTGCTCTCGGAATAAATAATGGTTCTTTTTACAAATAATTACATGGCTCAACATTAGCTTATAATAGTGCAAAAGAAGATTTGAATGAGATTAAATCCAAAGGACATTTTTTCACGTACATAATTAAATTTAGAGACGGAAAAAACATTAGTGTTAAAGAAGCGGTGAAATAATTATAACAAGTCAAATATTTTATATTAAATTTGTACAAAATACATATATTGTGAAAATAACACGAGAAATTAAAACTGCCATTTTAGTAATTGCATCTATTTTATTATTTATTTGGGGCTACAGTTTTTTAAAAGGAAGAGATCTTTTTACCAATTACAAAACCTTTTTTGTAGAGTATAAAAGTGTTGAAGGTTTAGCAACGTCAGCGCCAGTGACTCTTAACGGTTTAGTTATAGGTAAGGTGAGTAGTATCACCATAAATCAGAATACGGGCGTACTGTTAGTTGAACTACAATTAAAAACGGATTTTCCAATTTCTAAATCCAGTATTGCTTCTATTTATGAGCCAGGATTTATTGGAGGAAAACAAATTGCGATTATCCCTAATTTCAATGATAAAACCTTAGCTGTTGACGGTGAGAAATTGCAAGGTGGTATAAAAATGGGTCTAACAGATAAAGTAGGAGACCAATTGGCACCTCTTCAAGAGAAATTGGAAAAATTATTGGGAAGTACTGAAAAATTAATTTCAGGATTAAACAATGTTTTAGATCAAAAGGGGCAACAAGATTTAAAACTCACATTGTCTGAATTAAGTAGCACTGTTGAGCAATTCCATAAAGTTTCCATGAGCGTTAACGATTTATTGAGTACAAATAAAAGTCAAATAAACGGAGTGGTTACTAATTTTAATAAAATATCAGGAAGTTTTTCTAAAATTTCAGATTCGTTAGATAAAGCTGATTTAGGCAAAACAGCCAGAAATTTGAATGCAACTTTAGCCAGAGTCGATGGTATTGTGAGCGGTTTAGAATCTGGTAAAGGTTCTATGGGCAAATTGTTAAACGATGAAGCTTTTTACCAAAATATTAGAAGTTCTACAAAAGAATTAGAATTATTATTGCAGGATATTAGACTTTATCCAACTAGATATGTTAACATTTCTGTGTTTGGAAAGAAAAATAAACCGTACATGGGTCCTGTAAAAGATTCTGTATCTAATGAAATAAAATAGCAAATATGAGCTACTTAGACAATATTTTATTTGCCATTCTATTGGTAATTGGTTTTGGATATTTTTTTACCAGTGTTAAAAAAATCATGCGAAACATCAATCTTGGAACTAATGTAAACCGTTCCGACAATCCAAAAGCCCGCTGGAGTAATATGGGCATGATTGCTGTTGGTCAATCAAAAATGGTAAAACGTCCTGTTACTGGAATACTCCATATTATTGTTTATGTTGGTTTTGTAATTATAAACATTGAATTATTAGAAATTATAATCGACGGACTTTTTGGTACGCATCGTGTGTTTGCTTTTTTAGGAACTACGTATGATGTGCTGATTGCTTCTTTCGAAATTTTAGCATTTTTAGTTTTAATTGCTGTTATCGCTTTTTGGAGTCGAAGAAATGCAATCAAATTAAAAAGATTTGTCAGCACTGACTTAAAAGGTTGGCCAAAAAGTGATGCAAATTATATCTTATATTTTGAGGTAGTTTTGATGACTTTATTTTTATTGATGAACGCATCTGATTTGCATTTGCAAAATGTACCGGGAGGTTTTTCTCATTTTATAAAAGCAGGTTTTTTTCCAGTAAGTCAATTTATTGAACCCATTTTCAATGGAATGTCAAATGAATTGTTAATGTTGCTTTCAGAGATCTTTTGGTGGTTGCACATTGTGGGGATTTTGATTTTTATGAATTACCTTTATTTTTCAAAACACCTGCACATACTATTAGCTTTTCCAAATACCTATTTTGCAAATCTGAATCCTCAAGGTCAATTTGATAATTTGGAGTCAGTCACCAAAGAAGTGAAGTTAATGATGGATCCTAATGCTGATCCTTTCGCCGCAGCACCAGTGGATGAAAATGCGGTTCCAAGCAAGTTTGGCGCCAGTGATATTCAAGATTTAAACTGGGTACAATTATTGAATGCCTACACTTGTACAGAATGTGGTCGTTGTACTTCATCTTGTCCGGCGAATATTACAGGTAAGAAGTTGTCTCCACGTAAAATCATGATGGACACCAGAGACAGGATGGAAGAGGTGGGTAGAAATATAGATGCCAACAAAGGTATTTTTATTCCGGACAACAAAACATTATTAAACGATTATATTACACCAGAAGAACTTTGGGCTTGTACCTCCTGTAATGCTTGTGTAGAGGAATGTCCTGTAAACATTAGCCCGCTTTCTATCATTATGGATATGCGTCGCTATTTAGTTATGGAAAAAAGTGCGGCTCCAATGCCTCTGAATGCCATGATGACCAATATAGAAAATAATGGAGCACCTTGGCAATACAATCAGCAAGATCGATTGAATTGGAAAAATGAATAATTGTTTATTTGTTTAAATTTCATCTAATAAAGTGAAATATTAATTTTCCGTTTGCTCGAATAATCAAATCAACGAATAACCGAATCACAAATAGTATGTCAGAGAATTTAATAGTGCCAACAATGGCCGAAATGTTAGCTCAAGGGAAACAGCCAGAAGTTTTATTTTGGGTAGGTTGTGCAGGAAGTTTTGACGACAGGGCAAAGAAAATAACAAAGGCATTTGTTCGTATTTTGAATCGTGCCAACGTTTCTTTTGCCGTTTTAGGGACTGAAGAAAGTTGTACCGGTGATCCTGCAAAAAGAGCTGGAAATGAGTTTTTATTCCAAATGCAGGCTATGATGAATATTGAGGTTTTGAATGCATACGAGGCAAAAAAAATTGTTACAGCTTGTCCGCATTGTTTCAATACTTTAAAAAATGAATATCCGGAATTAGGCGGGAAATATGAAGTAGTTCACCATACGGAATTTCTAAAATCATTGTTAGATGATGGAAGATTGACCATTGAAGGAGGACAATTTAAAGGAAAGCGAATTACTTTTCACGATCCTTGCTATTTAGGCAGAGCCAATAATGTCTATGAAGCACCTAGAGATTTAATTCTAAAGTTGGATGCTGAATTAGTTGAAATGAAACGTTCCAAAGCAAACGGTTTATGCTGTGGTGCCGGTGGAGCGCAAATGTTTAAAGATGCTGAGCCCGGGAACAAGGAAGTCAACGTTGAAAGAACCGAAGACGCATTAGAAACTAAACCAGAAATAATTGCCGCGGGTTGTCCTTTTTGTAACACGATGATGACTGACGGTATTAAAAATAAAGAAAAGGAAGGTGAAGTCAAAGTCATGGATATTGCGGAATTGATCGCTAATGCTCAAGATTTATAATAAATTAAAAATTACGAATATTGATTTTTTAAATCAAAATTCATAACTCATAACACAATTAAGATGTACGTTCCTTTTGAAAATTTACCTGAAGAATCTAAAATCTGGATTTATCAATCGAACAGAAAGTTTTCGGATGCGGAATTTTCTGAAATAGAAACTGCTTTACAAACCTTTCTGGAAAGTTGGGCTGCGCATGGTACCAGTTTAGAATCATCGTATCAATTAAAATACAACCGATTTATAATTATTGCCGTTAATCAAGATGTTCAAGCTGCAACAGGTTGCTCGATTGATTCCTCAGTAGAATTTATTCAAAATCTGGAACAAAAATACACCGTTGATTTATTGGATAAAATGAATGTCACTTTCAAACTTGGGGAGCATATTGCACACAAGCCATTGATTGATTTCAAAAAAATGGTAAAAGATAAAGCTGTTACTGAAAATACTATAGTTTTCAATAATTTAGTAAACAATATAGAAGAATATAATGAATCGTGGGAAGTTCCGGCTATTGATAGCTGGCATAGCCGATTTTTTTAAACAAACTAGGTGAATGAAAAAAATAAGAATTAAAATTGTTTTTTTTTATGTCTTATTTATTTTTGTTGCTGCGGGTTGTGTTGGTACAAAAGTGAACAAGAAAAAAACAATTGTAACCAATATTCCGCCCAAAATAGAGAATTTCGACAGTATAAATTCTACTAATACTCCGCATCTTTTTGAATTATCTCCGCAAGGCAATAAATGGGTGGATAGTGTTTATAATGCAATGACTTTAGAGGAAAAATTAGGGCAATTATTTATGGTTGCTGCTTATTCCAATAAAGATTCAGCGCATATTAAAGCTATTGATAAACTTATTTTAGATCATAAAATTGGCGGATTAATTTTCTTTCAAGGCGGTCCGCAACGCCAGGCTAAGTTGACCAATCGTTATCAATCCAAATCAAAAATTCCATTATTTATTGGTAATGATGCCGAATGGGGCTTGGGTATGCGACTGGATTCTACTTACAGTTATCCTTGGAATATGACACTTGGAGCCATCCAAAATATGGAACTTTTGGAGAAAGTAGGTGTTCAAATGGGACAACAAAGCAAACGAATGGGATCGCAATTTAACTTTGCCCCAGTGTTGGATATCAATTCAAATCCCAATAATCCAATTATAGGTTTTCGTTCTTTTGGCGAAGATAAATTTAACGTTACCGAGCGCGCCATTGCCATAATGAAAGGCGTTCAGAGCCAAGGTGTGTTTTCTACCGGTAAACATTTTCCGGGTCATGGAGATACGGAAACGGATTCTCATAAAAGTTTACCAACGATAAATTCCTCAATAGAAAAATTATCGGACGTAGAGTTTTATCCCTATAAAAAAATGTTTCATGAAGGACTTTCGTCCGTTATGGTGGCGCATCTAAACGTTCCCAGTTTAGAATCAAGACCTAATTTTCCTTCTTCGATTTCTTATAATGTAGTTACTGATATTCTCCAAAAAAAATTGGGTTTTAAAGGACTTATTATTACAGATGCCCTGAATATGAAAAGTGTTTCTGATTTTAAATTACCAAGCGAAATCAACTTTGAAGCTTTTATGGCCGGAAATGACGTGCTGTTGTTTCCTGAAAATGTTCCAGCTGCGATTGATAAATTTAAACTCGCTTATTCTCTAAATTTATTTACTGATGAACGATTGGCTTTTTCCATAAAGAAAATTTTAAAGTTCAAGTACAAAGCCGGTTTAAACAATTACAAACCAATTGTGACTGAAAATTTATACAAAGATTTAAATTCAGTTGATAATGATGCTTTACAGTATGAATTGTATGAAAATGCGATTACTGTGCTAAAAAATACGGGAACTGTTTTACCAATTAAAAATTTGGACAAACAAAAAATCGCTTATGTCAAAATAGGAGACGACAATAATGATGCATTTGTTTCGACTTTGAAAAAATATGCTGAAGTTACGGTGATTTCAGATCCGAATCTAGACAGTCTTCAAGTGAAATTGCAAGCTTTTACAACAGTGATTATTGGCTATCACAAATCAGATGTGGCTTTCAAAAACGACGATTTAAAATCGGATGAAATATTTAAAATCAATTTTTTAGCTAAAAATAATACTGTAATTCTAGATATTTTTGCAAAACCATACGCTTTATTACCTTTTATAAATTTTGATGGTATCGAAGGATTGGTCGTTTCTTATCAAAATAGTACCATTGGTCAAGTCGTTTCTGCGGAACTAATTTTTGGTTCGATTGCAGCTAAAGGAAAATTGCCGGTTTCTATTAACAATAGCTTTAAGGTAAATGACGGTTTGTCTACGGAAAAACTGAATCGTTTAGGATTCACGACTCCGGAGAATGTTGGTATGAATTCAGCTATTTTATCAAAGATTGATGCTATTGCCAATAAAGCTATCAGCGCCAAAATGACACCGGGAATTCAGGTTCTTGTAGCCCGAAAAGGGAAAGTCATTTATCAAAAATCATTTGGACATCATACCTATGATGAATCGATTAAAGTTCAAGATTCAGATATATATGACGTAGCTTCTTTAACAAAAATTTTAGCAACATTGCCCAATATTATGTTGCAGTACGATCAGCAAAAAATAAATTTGGAAACAACATTAGGAACAATGTCTCCAATTTTTAAAGATTCGAATAAAGCAAATATTAATTTCAAGGATTTATTGTCTCATTATGCGGGACTTGCTGCCGGGATTCCATTTTACAAAGCAGCAATGGATAAAGGCAAATTACCTTCGGATGTTTATTTTAGAAAAGTAGCTGAACAGGAGTTTTCAAAAAAACTGGGCGACAGTCTTTTTATCAGAAATAATTTTAGTGATACGATCATGAAAATGATTGTTAAAAGTAAAATTGCAACAAAAAAAGAATACAAATACAGTGATCTTACATTTATGATCTTGAAGGATTATTTGGAAAAAACTACGGGTAAAACATTAGATGTTTTAATTCAAGAAAATTTTTATCGTTCACTTGGTATGAATAATTCCAGTTTTAATCCTTTGACCAAATTTGATAAAAACAGAATTCCTCCAACAGAAACGGATACTTATTTCCGTCGTCAACTTCTACAAGGTTATGTCAATGATTTGTCAGCTGCTTTAGAAGGTGGAGTTTCGGGTCATGCAGGTGTTTTTTCAAATGCAATGGATGTGGCTAAAATAATGGAACTTTATTTACAAAAAGGTAATTATGGCAATCAGCAGTATTTTTCTGAAAAGACATTTGAAGATTTCAATACGTGTTATTTTTGTGCGGTCGGAAACAGGAGAGGTGTTGGCTTTGATAAACCCCAATTGGGTTCCGAAGGTCCAACGTGCGGTTGTGCTTCCATGACCAGTTTTGGACATACCGGCTACACAGGAACGATGGCTTGGGCCGATCCTGAAACACAAATTGTTTATGTATTTTTATCCAATAGAACTTTTCCGGTTGCGGTTGAAAATAGATTATCCAAAGGAAACATTCGCGAAGACATCCAGAAGATAATTTACGAAGCGATTACTAATTAAAAGATACATTAGTGTAGTATCAGTCAGGTTAAGAAACAGTTGAACTTCCCCCTTTCTGGAAGTAAATTTTGTACTTTTAGAACTCTTAATCTATTCTAATCATGGCACACAAACATAACAATAGCACTAATCATCAAACTGCCTGTTGCTCATTAGAAGAAAACAAGCAGGAATCAGATAAAGATCAAAAGGGATGTTGTACCGCAGATAATGATGGTGAAAATCATGACGGACACGATCATAATGATAGAAACGGAAGCGAAAGTGAATTCAGATTATTTTTGCCGTCTATCATCAGCTTCGTATTATTAATTATTGCGTTGTTATTTGATAATTATTTTCCCCAATCATGGTTCAATGGCTGGGTTCGAATTGCATGGTATGTTGTAGCCTATCTTCCCGTAGGTTTTCCAGTTCTGAAAGATGCTTTTCAAAGTATTATAAAAGGAGCTTTTTTTTCCGAATTTTTTTTAATGAGTGTTGCGACAATCGGTGCTTTTGGAATTGGTCAATACGCGGAGGGCGTTACTGTAATGCTTTTTTATGCAATTGGAGAACTGTTTCAAATGATGGCTGTACAAAAAGCCAAATCAAATATCAAATCATTATTAGAACAAAGACCTGATACAGCAAATGTATTATACGGCGCGAATGTTGTTTCCAAAAAAGCTTCGCAAGTCACTATTGGGGAAATAATAGAATTAAAACCAGGAGAAAAGTTAGCATTAGATGGAAAATTACTTTCGGATCATGCGACTTTCAATACTGCCGCGTTAACCGGAGAGAGTAAACCAGATTCTAAATCAAAAGGGGATATTATTCTTGCTGGAATGATTAATCTAAATTCTATTGCGCAAATAGAAGTAACTACCGCATTTACCGACAGTAAATTATCTAAAATTTTTGAAATGGTGCAAGAAGCTACCGCCAAGAAAGCACCAACCGAGTTGTTTATCAGAAAGTTTGCTAAAATTTACACGCCAATAGTTGTTTATTTGGCTATCGGAATTTGTTTGATTCCACTGTTATTTGTCGATAATTATGTTTTTAAAGAGTGGCTGTACCGTGCTCTGATATTTTTGGTAATTTCATGTCCATGTGCTTTAGTTATTTCTATACCGTTGGGTTATTTTGGCGGAATTGGGGCAGCTAGTAAAAACGGAATCTTATTTAAAGGATCTACATTTCTAGATACTATGGCAGCTATTCAAGTTGTAGTGTTGGACAAAACAGGAACGCTGACCAAAGGAGTTTTTAGAGTTCAAAAAGTAGTTGCGATAGGGATTTCAGAGACCGATTTAGTTGATTATACCGCAGCGATTGAAGCTAAATCTACACATCCTGTAGGTTCAGCAATAATTACATTCGCTAATATTGCTAAAAACGAAACTGTTGTTACCGAAGTTACCGAAATCGCTGGTTACGGAATAAAAGGTTTTGTTGATGGAAACGAAATCTTGGTGGGAAGCCCTAAATTGATGAAAAAATTTAATATTGATTATGACACGAAACTTGACACGATTCCGTACACTATTATTTTCGTTGCCATCAATCAAAAATATGCAGGTTATTTTCTGATATCCGACGAAATAAAAGAAGATGCAAAATCGGCCATTGAAAGTTTACATAAAATAAATATTAAAACAATATTGCTCTCCGGAGATAATGAAGCTGTAGTTATGGCTGTAGCCAAAGAATTAAATATTGATGAAGCATTTGGGAATTTATTGCCGGAAAATAAAGTCGAAAAAGTAGAAACGCTATTGCGACAAAATTTAAAAGTTGCATTTGTTGGAGACGGCGTCAATGATGCCCCGGTAATTGCTTTGGCGGATGTCGGAATTGCAATGGGTGGCTTAGGAAGCGATGCTACTATTGAAACCGCTGATGTTGTAATTCAAAATGACCAACCCACTAAAATTTTCACCGCTGTCACCATCGGGAGAAAAACAAAACAAATCGTTTGGCAAAATATCGGATTGGCTTTTTCAGTAAAACTAATAGTGCTGATTCTGGGAGCTGGCGGACTGGCCTCGATGTGGGAGGCTGTTTTTGCAGATGTGGGCGTTGCCCTGTTAGCAATATTGAATGCGGTGCGAATTCAGCGGATGAAATTTTAAAATTCGATGGTATTTAACTTAAAATTCCATAAAACCCATTCCTATTTTTCTTAATTTCGTTTTATTAAATTACATACATGAAAATTGCAATAGTTTGTTATCCTACCTTTGGAGGTAGTGGTGTTGTCGCTACAGAACTGGGACTGGAATTGGCTCGCAGAGGTCATGAAATACATTTTATAACCTACAGTCAGCCAGTGCGTTTGGCGCTTTTGAACCCCAATGTGCATTACCATGAAGTGAATGTTCCAGAATATCCATTGTTTCATTATCAACCGTATGAATTGGCTTTATCGAGCAAATTGGTCGATATGGTAAAATTATATAAAATAGAATTGCTTCACGTTCATTATGCGATTCCACATGCGTATGCGGGATATATGGCAAAACAAATGTTGAAAGATGAAGGAATTAATATACCAATGGTCACGACGCTGCATGGAACTGATATTACATTGGTGGGAAATCACCCTTTTTATAAACCAGCGGTAACTTTCAGTATCAACAAATCAGATTTTGTTACTTCGGTGTCCCAAAGTTTGAAAGACGATACCTTAAAATTATTTAATATAAAAAATGAAATTGAGGTGATTCCAAATTTTATCGAATTGAATAAAAATATGAACGACCCGAGTATTCCTTGTCAACGTTCGGTTATGGCGAAGGAAAATGAGCGAATCATAACGCACATTAGTAATTTTAGAAAAGTAAAACGAATTCCGGATGTCATTAAAATTTTCTATAACATTCAGAAGGAGATTCCAGCGAAATTGATGATGGTTGGAGATGGTCCTGAAAAAGAAAAAGCGGAATATTTATGTCAGGAATTAGGAATTTTAGACAAGGTGATTTTCTTTGGTAACAGTAACGAAATTGATAAAATACTGTGCTTGACAGATTTATTTTTGCTTCCTTCAGAAACAGAAAGTTTTGGACTTGCGGCATTGGAAGCTATGGCTTGTAAAGTTCCAGTTATTTCCAGTAATTCCGGAGGTTTGCCAGAGGTAAATTATGATGGTATTTCCGGTTACTTAAGTGATGTTGGAAACATAGAAGAAATGGCTCAAAATGGCCTGAAAATTCTAAAGGATGACGTGGTTCTTAAACAATTTAAAGAAAACGCTTTGACAGTTGCAAAACAATTTGATATTAAAAACATTTTGCCACTTTACGAAGAGTTGTATAAAAAAGCCCTTAATAAATTTTTATAAATTTTAGAATTTGTAAATTGAAATGAGAATGAGTTTCAGAAATTATCCCATTTAATTAAAAAATATAAAGAATGAAAAAAGTAATTTTATCAATACTTGCTACATCTCTGGCTTCATGCGGTGCTACTTCTTCAAAAAGTTCAGATACAAATAAATTGTATGAAGTTTTGACACAACAGACGACTGGCGGCGCTAATATTCGCTTTTTTGAGATTCTTTCGGAACCAAACGAAATTAAAATGCTGCAGAATGATGAAAATTTAAAAAATAAAATTAGTGCTAATGATGTTCATAAATCTAATTTTATTGTTTTGAATATGGGAGAGAAAACCACTGGTGGTTATAATATAGGGATTGACACTGTAGTTGAAACCGATAAAAATATAATCATAACTGTGAAGGAAACAAATCCTGAACCGGGAAGTATGGTTACACAAGCGTTTACTACTCCCTTTTGCGTAGTAAAAATAAATTCTAAAAAAGAAATTATTATTAAATAATAAGAAGATTAATTAAACAAAAAAAAGCCACTATTTCTAGTGGCTTTTTTAATGTATTATATGGTAATACTAGAATTGATATCTTAGAGCTAAAGCTACATCAGAACCATAGTTATTTTTGTAGTATCCGCTTCCACCAAATTCAGGTCTGAAATCTAAAGACACTAACAAAGGAAAATCAAAGTTGTATTCAATACCGATATCTCCAGCAGCAAATGCAAAAGTATCATTGTATGAAGTATTGTTGTTATCATAGCTGTAGTTACCTACACCACCACCAATACCTGCGTACCAGTTGAAACCACCATCAATGTTCCATACCCATTGGTATAAACCTGTAAGTTTGATAGCACTGTCATCGTAGTTATTGTCGTTGAAGTTAGTTCTGTTTCTCCAACCTAAATCAAGTTCAAGTCTATTGTTGCTTCCTAATGCTCTTTGGTAAGAAAGTTCAGCACCAAAACCACCGCTATCTCCAAAACGAAGACCTAATGCGTTTTTTGAAATATCCTGAGCTTGTGCGGTAAATGCTAATCCAATTAACATGATTGCCGATAAAATAATTTTTTTCATAAGTAAGTTTTTTATTGCTACAAATGTATAATTTAGTTGGACATGATCTTTATAAAATTTCAATGAAAAGTTACATAATTTACTTATTTCGGAATTGCAAGGCTTAAAATAGAGAATTACATCAAAATGTTTTGTTTCGAAAATAGTACTGAAGCTACGATTTGATTGCTCAAAATATCTTCCATTTCAAATAAATTGTCCTCTTCTTCGTAATTCATTTCGGAATAGTGAAATAGTTTCCAACGTTTTTTATTGTATTCCAATGCTGTTAGATTTTCTACCCAATCTCCAGAATTCAAATACAATGTGCTGCCATTTTTTGTTTCTTTTTGAATCATTTTAGGTTCGTGAATATGACCACAAATAACGTAATCATATTTGTTTTCGATAGCTAATTCAGTGGCTGTTTTTTCAAAATCAGAAATGTGTTTTACGGCTTTTTTGACGCTAGCCTTTATTCTTTTGGAAAAAGAGTAGGGTTCCTTTCCTATTTTTAACAAACACCAATTTACTAATCGGTTTAAAAGAATCAGATAATCATAACCTAAACCACCCATTTTCGCAATCCATTTGGAATGTTGTACGGAAGCATCAAAAACATCGCCGTGAAAAATCCATGCTTTTTTATCATCTAATTGCAACACTAATTTATCCACCAATTCAAAATTACCCATGCGCATGTCGCTAAATTTTCGGAGCATTTCATCGTGATTTCCAGTTATATAATACACTTTTGTTCCCTTTGAAGCAAAACTGATGATTTTTTGGATGACTTTTAAATGCGTTTTTGGAAAATAGGATTTTCTAAATTGCCAGACATCAATAATATCCCCATTTAAAACTAAAATCTTGGGTTTTATGGCTGATAAATAATTGTAAAGTTCTTTGGCATGGCTGCCAAAAGTTCCAAGGTGCACATCTGAAATTACCACTAACTCGACTTTTCTTTTTTTCAAGGTGTTTAAATTTGAAGTTTACCAAAATAATCGAAATATTATTAAAGAAAATCGAATAGAAGGTTAAGAATTGTAACACAAGATTAATTTAATAACAATAAATGTGGAATGTTGGTTAAAACTTTAAAGGCTAAAATTTTGAACTTTAAACTAAAATGGTACTTTTGTTCAAAACTAATTATAATGGCAGGAAATAGCTACGGAACACTATTTAGGATAACAACTTTTGGAGAATCTCACGGAGACGCTTTAGGTGGAATAATAGACGGTTGTACTCCTGGAATCACAATAGATTTCGACGCAATTCAATTCGAAATGTCACGCAGAAAGCCAGGTCAATCAGCCATAGTAACCCAACGTAAAGAACCGGACGCTGTTCAATTCCTTTCCGGGATTTTTGAAGGTAAAACCACCGGAACACCCATCGGTTTTATTATTCCCAACACGAATCAAAAATCTGACGATTACTCCCATATAAAAGATAATTACAGACCTAGTCATGCAGATTATGTGTATGAAAAAAAATATGGCGTTCGTGATTATCGCGGAGGCGGGCGCAGTTCAGCTCGTGAAACGGCCAGCAGAGTAGTGGCGGGAGCTGTTGCAAAGCAAATGTTGCCAGAAATAAAAATTAATGCTTACGTTTCTTCAGTTGGGCCAATTTTTTTAGAAAAACCATACCAAGATTTGGATTTTTCGAAAACAGAAAATAATCCGGTTCGGTGTCCTGATGAGGAATCAGCGGTAATCATGGAAGAATATATACGAAATATTCGCAAGCAAGGCGACACCGTAGGTGGAACAGTGACCTGCGTGATTCAAAATGTGCCTATAGGTTTAGGAGAACCCGTTTTTGATAAACTTCATGCTGAACTTGGAAAAGCAATGCTTTCGATAAACGCTGTAAAAGGTTTTGAATATGGGAGTGGTTTTTGTGGGGCAAAAATGAAAGGCAGCGAGCACAATGATTTATACAATCCTGATGGAACAACGAAAACCAATCTTTCAGGTGGAATACAAGGTGGCATCAGTAACGGAATGGACATTTATTTTCGCGTCGCTTTTAAACCGGTGGCAACCATTATGCAAAAACATGAATCATTAGACAATGAAGGTAATATTACGGAAATGACCGGAAAGGGACGTCATGATCCTTGCGTTGTGCCGCGTGCTGTGCCTATCGTTGAAGCAATGGCTGCCATTGTTTTAGCTGATTTTTATTTAATAAACAAAATATATTAATACTAATTTGGCACTTTTCGTTTTTTTTAACAAATGATTTTTACTTGGTTGCTATCAAATCAAATATGTTGTTTTAATCTACGCGGGTACTAAACCTAATAACGATTTTTAATGAATACCAATACAACTAAAAAACCATCTTTCTTTTCAGGATTAACAGGACAAATATTAATAGCTATGGTTTTAGGTGCCGCTTTGGGCATCATCATACATAACTCAATTAGTCCGGAAGCGGCCCAAAATTTTAGTAATAAAATTAAAATTCTCGCGACAATTTTCATTCGACTGGTTCAAATGATTATTTCGCCATTAGTTTTTACAACATTAGTTGTTGGAATAGCAAAACTTGGAGATATCAAGGCTGTAGGACGAATAGGCGGGAAGGCGATGGGGTGGTTTTTTACGGCTTCATTTATCTCATTATTATTAGGAATGTTTTTTGTAAACATATTGGAACCTGGAGTTGGTCTTAATTTATCAAATGTTGATATGGGTTCAGTTTCGGAAGTTACTGCAAAAACACAAAACATATCATTTGAAAACTTTATCGAACATATTGTGCCGAAAAGTATTTTTGAGGCTATGGCAACCAATGAAATTTTACAAATTGTAATTTTTTCTATTTTCTTTGGATTGGCTGCTGCCGCTTTGGGAGATTATGTAAAGCCAGTTATAAATGCTTTAGATAAAACTTCTCACATTGTTCTTAAAATGGTAAACTATGTAATGAAGTTTGCACCAATAGGAGTTTTTGGGGCTATAGCGGGAGTATTTGCTGTTAGAGACTTTCAGGAATTAGCCATTACGTATTTTAAGTTTTTTGGTTCTTTCTTAATCGGAATTTCGTCACTTTGGGTGGTACTGATTGTTGTAGGGTATATTTTTCTAAAAAGTAGAATGACAGTTTTGCTTAAAAGAATTGTCAGTCCATTAATCATTGCTTTTGGAACAACCAGTAGTGAAGCTGTTTTTCCAAAATTAACAGAAGAATTAGAACGTTTTGGTGTAAAGGACAGAATTGTTTCTTTTATGTTACCGCTGGGGTATTCTTTCAATTTGGATGGAAGTATGATGTATATGACTTTTGCCAGTATTTTTATTGCACAAGCTTACGGTATTAATTTAGATTTAGGAACTCAAATGACCATGCTTTTGGTTTTAATGCTTACCAGTAAAGGTATAGCGGGTGTTCCCAGAGCGAGTTTAGTGGTTGTTGCTGCTACTTGTGGTATGTTTGATATTCCAATTGAAGGAATAGCATTAATATTACCTATTGATCATTTTTGTGATATGTTTCGTAGTGCAACAAATGTTTTAGGAAATGCTTTAGCTACTTCAGTAGTGGGACAATGGGAAGGTGAGGAAGAAACAGAAAATGTTGATATCGAATAATAAATGACTATTTGTTTTTAACATAAATAAGGAGCCGTTTCAAAACAGAACTTGAGACGGCTTTTTTATGTAAATTATATGAAGTTTTTTCTGTTTTTAATTATTCTATATTTTATCCTATTTTAATACAAAAATCGCTCTTTTTGTCATTTTTTTATTAATAAAATGTATATTTGATAAACTATAATTGATTATGTATCAGATACGTGTAATTTTTTGGTTATTGCTGACGTTAAATTCGTTTAATGATTTATTTGCGCAGACAAAGATTTACACAAAAAAAGAACTCACCAAACTAACCGACCAGGCTTCTCAATATTTGAATGATGCCAATTTTGAAAAATCACTTAAAATTTCAAAAGCAGCTTTGCACAAAGCAATTGTAGCTAATGACAGTTCTTCAACAACAATTTCCTACATTACCATTGCTGCAAATTACGCGGAACTAGCTGAATTTGACAAAGCTATTTTTTTCTATAACAGAGGATTGCTCTACGCTAAAAAAACGCACAACGATACATTAAAGAATAGGATTTTTAACAATTTAGGAAATATTTATTGTTTTGAAAAAAAGCAATATATAAAAGGGATAAACTTTTATGAAAACGCTCTTAAATATAGTAGCAAAATTGCGGATACCAGTCAGATTTATATGACCAAACTGAATATCGCCTGGGCGTATTTTGATGTTGGTCATTTTGAAAAAGGATATCCAAATCTGGAATTCATAAACAAAAATAATCTTAAGTATGGCGATAAATCAACTGCGGGTGCTGTTAACATGTTAAATGGAATGTATTATGCACACCTTGGTAATGATAAAAAAGCTACTGCTTATTTTTTAAATTCAATTAAGTCCGTAAATAAAATTAATGAAAAATCAGATTTATCATTTGCTCATTTGGAATATTCCAAATATTTAATGAGCAAAGGGGATTATAAAAAGGCGTATGAAAATCTTTCCAAATACAATGAAATTACAGAAGTGCTTTATAATAAGGACAAACTTAAAAAAGCAAATGTTGTTGGGATCAATGTAGAATTAGATGAGTACAAAAGGGAAATTGATAAATTTGAAAGCGAAAAAGATGCGCAGTTTCAAATAGTTCAGAAATCTAAAACGATTGTGTTTTTGTTTATGATAATATCGTTGGTAATGTTGCTTTTGCTATACACTTTATTCAAAAATAATAATTTTAGGAAAAAATTAAATGCAGAACTTTCCAAAACTAATAGACAGTTAACACTTGCAAAAGAAAAAGCTGAGGAAGCATCAATATTAAAATCTCAATTTGTCTCTACCATCAGCCATGAATTGCGAACTCCTTTATATGGTGTAGTAGGAATTACAAATATGTTGCTAGACGAGCATAAAGAATTAGCTAACAGTCCATATTTGAGTTCACTTAAATTCTCAGCCAGGTATTTACTGTCGCTCGTAAATGATATTCTCCAAATCAACAAGATTGAAGATAATAGAATGATATTAGAGAATCTGACTTTTAATATTTCAGATGAAATTTACATGGTTAAAAATTCGCTGTCATTTTTGGCAAAAAATAATAATAATTTTATTGTTGTCAAAATTGACCCAAATATTCCAGAATATTTAATTGGTGACAAGTTAAGGCTTTCTCAAATCATTATGAATTTAGTAAGTAACGCATTGAAATTTACCACGAATGGAAAAGTAACAATAAGTTTACATTTAGAAAAAACAGTCGATAAGTCTTATTTTATAGAGTTTAAAATTCAAGATAACGGAATTGGAATAGCGTTGGACGATCAGGAAAAGATTTTCGATAAATTTGTGCAAATTGGCAGAAAAGAAACTGATTATCAGGGAACAGGTCTTGGACTTTGCATCGTGAAACAATTGTTGAAGTTATTTAACAGTAGTATTTTAATTCAAAGCGCGATTGGTGAAGGAACGACACTCAAATTTGTAATTGCATTCGAATATAATCCGAAGAAAACGATTGAAATCATTAATAATATTCAAGTCGATATTTCTTCGACTCAAACCATAAATGTTTTGGTAGTCGAGGACAATCATATTAATCAATTGGTTACTAAAAAAATAATAGAAAAAAACAACTACAAGTGCAGTGTAGTTGATAACGGATATGCAGCGCTGGAAATACTTGAAAAAGAATATTTTGATATCATACTAATGGATATTAATATGCCTTTGATAAATGGTTTTGAAACCACTAGAAAGATACGGTTAATGGGAATCAAAACGCCAATTGTCGCACTCACGGCGTTTGATAAAGCTGAAATTACTGAAGAGGCGCTCTCAGCCGGAATTAATGACATCATTATAAAACCTTTTGACTCGGTTAAATTGTTTAGTATCATTACAATTTTGATTTCTAAAAACTAAATTTCATTACAATTTCAGTATGGTAATTATGTTAAAACCTTATACTCTTTAGCCTCTAGCAAGCTTCAATTATATTACAATTTTAAGTATTAATTAGACACTTCAATAAGATTTTTTTAATTTAATGGCAATTGATTTAAGTGCTTTTTTCTTGCCATTTTCTTTTTTAGCGATCACTACATGCAGAATTCCATCTTTATAACTAACTTCAACTTTGCTTTCATCTACATATTCGGGCAAATAGAAAGATCTGTAGAAAGATTGATAACGAAACTCTTTTCGAACGTAATTGTCTTTTTTTCTTGTTTTTCAGAAGAAATCATGATCATGTTGTTGTCAATTTCAACTTTAAAATCTTCTTTTTTCATACCAGTTGCAGCCAATTCGACTTCTAGCTTATTTTCGGTCTCTTTTAAGTTCACCGAAGGTAAATTAGTTTCAATGCCAGAAAAATTTTCATCATTCCAATCTAACGAATCTTTTGTAAAAAAATCATCAAAAACAGTATTTAATGATGGGAAAAAGCCGCTTTTTTAACAAAGGCTTTCATGATTTTTTGTTTAAAGCTGTTTATGATATCTTAAGTCAAATTTAATGATTTAATTATTTTATAAAACAGCTTTTAAAATTTAAAACGTTGAAAAACAATTTATTATCGCTTAATCACCTATTTTTTTTAAAAAAAAAGACAATTCTTACAGCTGATAGTTCACGTTAAAACAATTAGTACCACCGTTTTTTATTTAGTTTTGATGCTTCTGATTTTCTTGATTTATGAGCACCACCACTTCTGTTTGAATTCTTTTGAGCTGCGGATGCTGGAGCCGATTCCGGACTGCCCGAGTGCCAATGGTAGGGATGATCATTTACTGTTTTAACGTCAACTTTTATCAATTTTTGTATGTCTTTCCAATATGTATGTTCGTCTTTACTGCAAAAAGAAATGGCAATTCCACCGTTTCCGGCACGACCTGTTCTGCCAATTCTGTGTACGTAAGTTTCAGGTATATTGGGTAAATCAAAATTAATTACAAACGGTAATTGATCAATATCAATTCCTCTGGCTGCTATGTCAGTCGCAACTAAAATGCCGATTTCTTTGTTTTTGAAAGCATCCAAAACACGTTGTCTTGCATTTTGTGATTTGTCACCGTGAATGGCTTCCGCGGCGATATTATTTTTTCGTAATGCCTTAACGACGTTGTCGGCACCGTGCTTTGTTCTGGAAAAAACCAATACATCAGTTAAATTTTCATTTTTAATCAAATGGTATAATAAGTTTCTTTTTTCGCCTTTTTCAACGAAATAAACGCGTTGTTCTACGTTTTCAGCAGTTGAAGAGACAGGCGAAACGGTCACTGTTGCAGGATCTGTCAGAAAAATTTCGGCTAATTCTCTGATCGCGATCGGCATTGTTGCAGAGAAAAATAATGTTTGTCGGTTTTTTGGCGTAAGCTTTACAATTTTTTTAACATCATTTACAAATCCCATGTCCAGCATTTGATCTGCTTCGTCAAGGACTAATGTATGCAGATGATCTAGATCGATAAAACCTTGTTTGTGTAAATCAAGAAGTCTTCCGGGAGTTGCGATCAATATATCGATACCATTTTTTAACGTATCAACTTGTGGATTTTGTGAAACTCCACCAAAAATTGTAAGCTGTGTCAGGTTAGTGTATTTTGCGTATGTGTCAAAACTTTGGCCAATTTGAACGGCTAATTCTCGGGTTGGAGTCACGATTAGTGATCGAATTACTTTGGCTTTTTTGGATGAACCCACAATTCGGTGTAACTGATGTATAATTGGTATTGCAAATGCGCCTGTTTTTCCTGTCCCGGTTTGCGCACAACCTATTAGATCTCGTCCCGCTAGTACTAGTGGTATAGATTGTTCTTGAATAGGAGTTGGGTTAAGGTAGCCTTGTTCAAATACGGCTTTTTGTATACTTTTTGAAAGTGATAAATCTTCGAATAACATATTTTGGATATTAAATATCTTGTATTAAGTACAGAGATAGCATCCAAAGATAGTATTTATATTTTTGATGGTTCTTTTTATGTTATTTGGGAGCTGAATTTAGAAAGTTTTAAGAGAGGGAATTATAGTTTGAACGGGCTGAGTAATGTTGGATTTAATAAAATCAGTTACCAGATAACCTATAAGTTTACCTATTAGATGATTGTTTTTTTCTTCTCCTAAATCCGGTGCGCCTTCACAAATATGTAAATAGGAAGCATTTTTATTTTTTCCAAAAAACGAAATAAACTGACGGAGTTGTTCAACGGAGAAACCACTCATTGTCATCGCACTGGAGGCAATGTTTGGAATGGCATCTAAATCGATTTCAATTCCAAAGGAGTCATCATTTACAAATTCTAATGCTTGTGACATTTCCTTCTCAAAATCCTTTTCTCTGCGGATACTGATACTATCATAAGTGTTGTAACGGACTCGGTCTTCTATTTTTTTGATAATATCTAAAACACTTTTGGAAGTGTAATTTTCATGCAAGCCAAAAATGAAATATTTTTTCAAAAAACCTTCTTCGAAAGCATAGGAAAAACCATTTCCGCTGTGACGTCCTTCCAAAATTCTAAAATCAGAATGGGCATCAAAATTAATTGCATTTATAGGTTTGCCTTTTGCAAGAGCGGTTCCTTTTATGTTGCCGTAGGAGTTATTGTGTCCGCCACCAACAACAATTGGAATTTTGCCTAATTTTACGATGTTAAAAATAATATGGGAAACATCCTTGTCAATTTTATCAACGAGCTGACTCAATTTTGAACGATCGTCAATGTCATTAAAGTCTAAAAGTTCTACATTTTTCATATGTTCAGTTACATCCAGTTGACCTAAAACAACAAGCTGAGTGCCTTTACAAAAACGATTGTGTTGAATATTTGCAATACTTTTTATTGCACTATCCCAAGCTGATGCAGTTCCCGGTCTCCCGTAGTTGGCTCTTACGCCAATATCTTCCGGAATCCCAAACAATACATATTTAGCATCGCAGGTTTTTAAAAATTCAATAGAATCAGCATCTTTTGGAACAGTTATCATTTTTTCTCCAAATTTTATTTCGCCATTTCTGTGGTTGGTTATCTTTGAGAGATCTTTTATTGTGAACGGGATAATCTTTTCCATTAAAAAAATATTTTTTTCAAAAATAATATAATTGTATCAACTTACGTTAATAGATGGTTATATATTGTTAAATTTGTAAACAAATAAAAATTAAAACTAGATGGAAAATCAAAAAAGCAGTTCGAGTCTTAAAGCGGTAATAGCTGTATTGGCTATTTTATTAGTAGGTAGTTTGATATACATTTTTAAAATGACCTCCGATGCTGAAGTAGTAAAAACCGAATTAAAAAGTACTCTTACGGAGAAAGAATCGGTGATGAAAGATTTACAAGAATTAAAATCGACTTATGATGCTGCCATCGCAGAGAATACTTCCATGTCCGATGAGTTAATTCTGGAAAGAGACAAAGTAGTTAATTTAATGTCTGATTTAAGTAAATCCAAAGGAGATGTTAATTCTTTATCAAAATACAGAACGCAATTCAACGCTTTACAGGGCAATATGAAAGTATTAATGGCTGAAAATGATGGGTTAAGAAAGCAAAATACAACCTTAACTACGCAGCGTGACAGTACGGTGGTGGTATTAGGAGAGACTAAAAAGAATGTCGAAGCATTGACAGGTCAAAATGAAGAATTAACAAAAGCAGTCGAAATTGGTTCGAAATTAACTGTTTTAAATACAAGAGGATCGGCTTTCAGATTAAGAAGTTCAGGGAAACAAATTGAAACAGATAAAGCAAGCAGAGCGGATGTACTTAGAGTAAACTTTACAATTGCTGAGAATGCTATTGCTAAATCAGGTGATAAAACATATTACGTGCAAGTAATTGACAGTAAAAATAATGTTTTAGGAGATAAGAAATCAGAAAATTTTGGAGAAAATACGTTGACATATAGTTTTTTAACTAATGTAAAATATGAAAATAAAACAATCCAAGTATCTGAAGATTTAAGAGGAAAAGACTTTGCCAAAGGAACTTATTATATCAATATTTTTGATAGAGATATATTGGTTTCTAAAACAAGTTTTGTACTGAGATAAGACTTAGTATTATATGAAAAAGAGAAGCATTTGTTTACCATCTGCGAACAAATATTTTAATTATAGTTGAGAAAAAGTATAGCTAAGATATTTAGAAGATTAAATAACAAGCGATTGTTGAATAGATGTAATTCTATTTAACAATCGCTTGTTTGCTTTTAGTATTTATTATTAGGAAAGTTATAAGAGAATGAATCAAAACAAAAGCAACTTATCTCCTGTTTAACAAGTTTGCTATTCAATAAGATATATTATGAAATATGGCTCGTACTGAAGTAATATTATTGCATTTTTTCACGACTAAACAAATTATTTTGATTTAATAAGAATCGCTCATTTTCTTTTTTATGGCATCCAAACAAAGATTATTAATGCTTCCTTCGTGCGTATGTTTGGTTTCTTTTGGAGATTGAAATGTACCATTTTCCAGTTGCTCGGCAACGGCTTTATACGCATCTCTAAACGGTATTCCGGCAACCACCATTTCGTTTAAGGAATCAACCGTAAATAAATAATCGTATTTTTTATCGTCTAAAATGTGTTCTTTTACTGCAATGTCTTTGATAGCAAAAATAGCAATATCCAAACAGGCTTTCAGGTTTTGAATCGCTGGAAACAATCCTTCTTTCAACAATTGCACATCCCTATGATAACCACTAGGAAGGTTGTTGGTAATTAAAGTAATTTCATATGGAAGCGCTTGAATCTTGTTGCATTTTCCACGGATCAACTCAAAAACATCGGGGTTTTTCTTGTGGGGCATAATGCTCGAACCTGTTGTAAGATGCGAGGGCAAAGTGATGAAATCGAAATTCTGACTCATGTACAAACAAACATCCATCGAAAATTTTGATAGGGTTGCAGCCACGCTACTCATTGCGAAAGCCACTGTTTTTTCTGATTTTCCACGACTCATCTGTGCGGCAACCGAATTGAATTTTAAGGTTTCAAAACCTAATTCTTGTGTTGTGAATGTTCTGTCGATAGGAAATGAACTTCCGTAACCTGCAGCCGAACCTAATGGATTTTGGTCTACAATTTTTAATGCGGCATTTAGCATTGTTATATCATCAATCAAAGTTTCGGCGTAAGCGGAAAACCACATTCCAAAAGAAGACGGCATCGCAATTTGAAGGTGAGTATATCCGGGCAATAAAACATTTTGATGTTTTTCAGCCAATTCCATTAGCAAATCAAAAAGACTTTTTACTTGTTCCTTTAGTTCTTTAACCACGTCTTTTAGATACAAATTAACATCTACTAAAACTTGGTCGTTACGAGAACGGGCCGTGTGAATTTTTTTTCCGGCGTCTCCCAATTTTACTGTCAGTAAATATTCGATTTTGGAATGTACGTCTTCAAAGCTGTCTTCGATTTCGAATTTTCCGTTTTCAACGGCTGCAATTATTTCTTCCAAAGCCAAAACCAAAGCAACGGTTTCGGAATCTGTTAAAAGTCCTATTTGTCCCAGCATTTTTGCATGTGCTATAGAGCCTAAAGCATCGTATTTGGCAAGAACTAAATCCAGTTCTCTGTCGTTACCAACGGTGAAATGTTCGATTTGTTTATCTGTTGGTATTCCTTTTTCCCAAAGTTTCATATATGGATAATTAGATTTTTAGACTGTTAGATTTTAGCCCGGATAGTAGTGGAAATCCTTTTATTTTTTTTCTTTAAAAAAATAAAAGATTGCAACGAATAGCGGGATTAGCTCCTGAAAATAATCAGGATAAATCCAAATTATTTTATTGTTTGAAAAAATCAGTTAGTATTTTGATATACAATTGAATTCCTTCTTCTATTTCGTATATAAATATAAATTCGTCCGCCGAATGTGACCGTAAGGTTTCGCCAGGTCCTAATTTTAAGGATTGGCAGCTCAAAACCGATTGATCCGAAAGGGTAGGCGAGCCATACGTGGTTCTTCCCAGTGCGATTCCGGCTTGTACTAATTCGTGTGTAACAGGAATTGATGACGCATTCAAATGCATCGAACGCGGATTGACTTCGGCAGTCTGATGCTCTCTTACGGTATCTAAAATTTCGTGATTGTTGTAGCAATCATTCACTCGGATATCGACAACCAAATGACATTCTGCGGGAACTACATTGTGCTGTTTTCCAGCAGATACTTGTGTTACGGTCATTTTTACAGGACCTAAAACCTCCGATATTTTTTCGAATTGATAACTGTTAAACCATTCAATAACGGGTATCGCATTGTAAATAGGATTGTCAGGATTGTTGTGGGCGGCATGACTAGCGGTGCCTTTTACGATAACATCTAATACTAATAACCCTTTTTCAGCTACGGCCAATTGCATCAAAGTAGGTTCTCCAACAATGGCACATTCCAATTCCGGTAAATGTTTCAATACGCTGTTTAATCCATTTTTTCCGCTGCTTTCTTCTTCGGCTGAAGCGACCATCACAATATTGTAAGGCAGATTTTCATTCGAATAAAAATATACAAAAGTGGCTAAAAGCGAGACCAAACAACCTCCTGCATCATTGCTACCTAATCCAAATAATTTTCCATCTTTTACGATGGCTTCAAATGGATTGTTTGTGTAACCTTGGTTTGGTTTTACGGTATCGTGGTGTGAATTTAGTAATAGGGTTGGTTTATTCTTGTCAAAATGTTTATTGAAAGCCCAAATATTATTATTCTCTCTTTCGAAAGGGATATTATTTTGTGTAAACCAATTTTCTATTAAAAGTGCTGTTTGATCTTCTTCACTTGAAAAGGAAGGCGTTTCAATCAGTGCTTTTAATAACGCAATGGCTTCTTGTGTAAGGGTTTCTATACTCTTCATAATTTATTTTTTTTACCACGATGGCACTATTTTTTTTGCCACAAAGGCGCAAAGTCACGAAGTTTGTTATCTACTTTTTTGTCAAAAAGCCATAAATTAATAAAGTTTTAAGTGTACTTTAAATTATTTCTTTGCGCCTTCGTGCCTTTGTGGCAAATTAACTATAGTTCTATACTAGTGCAAATAACCTTCAAGTCTTGCAAAATCCTGTGATGACCAATTTTTATTTTTTGAACTCCTTTGGATAAACTATTGAAACAGTTGTCTAATTTAGGAATCATGCCGGAATGTATCGCTTTCTCTGCTTTTAATTTGGAATATAATTCTTGATTTATGTTTTCGATTACGGAAGAATCGTCTTCGGCATCATATAAAACACCCGGTTTTTCAAAGCAATAATTCAAAGTGACATCAAAAACTTCTGATAAAGCAATCGCTAATTCGCTCGCAATAGTATCCGCATTCGTGTTTAATAATTGTCCTTTTCCATTGTGTGTTATCGCGCAAAATACAGGAACTATTCCAGTAGATAGCAATGTTTCCAACAATTCCGTATTCACTTTTTTTACATCGCCCACAAAACCATAATTGATTGTTGGATGGTTTCTTTTATCTGACTGAATTAAATTCCCATCAGCACCAGAAAACCCCATCGCATTGGTGGAATTAGCTTGTAATTGAGCAACGATATTTTTGTTGATTTGACCTGCATAAATCATCACAACTACATCAAGCATAGCGGCATCGGTAATGCGTCTTCCGTCAATCATTTGAGGAACTAAACCAATACTTTCCGCCATTTTGGTAGCTGATTTTCCACCGCCATGAACGAGTACTTTATAGCCTTCAATTTTAGAAAAATCAGATAAAAATTGTTTTAATTCCGTTGGGTTGTCAATAATGTTTCCTCCAATTTTTATTAGGGTTACGGGTTTTTTATTTTCCATTTTCCAATATTTTTTGCAACACTAATTGTGCGGCATAGGTTCTATTGTTGGCTTGTTCGATAACAATTGAATTTTCACTGTCAATTACTTCATCCGTTACAATTACGTTACGTCTTATTGGCAAACAGTGCATGAATTTAGCATTATTAGTCAGTTTCATTTTGTCGGCAGTTACAGTCCAATTTGGATCAGAATTTGTTATCCGACCATACTCGTTATAATTGCTCCAGTTTTTGGCATAAATAAAATCGGCGTTTTCGAAAGCTTTGTCTTGGTCGTATTCAATCTTAGAATCTTTCGTGATTTCAGGATTTAATTCGTAGCCTTTCGGATGCGTAATGACAAAGTCTGCATCTTGTAACTGCATCATTTGCACAAAGGAATTGGGTACCGCTTGAGGTAAAGCTTTAGGATGTGGAGCCCAAGTCAAAACTACTTTTGGACGGTGTTTCGTTTTGTGTTCGGCCATCGTTATCGCATCGGCTAGCGATTGTAATGGATGTCCTGTCGCACTTTCCATATTAACAATTGGAACAGTTGCGTGTTTCAAGAAACCCATGAGAACGGTTTCGGCATTATCTTTTTCTTTGTCTACCAATCCGGCAAAGGCCCTGATGGCAATAATATCGCAATATTGAGAAACAACTGCTGCCGCTTCTTTAATATGTTCCGAAGCACCGGAGTTCATGATGGCTCCATCTTCAAATTCCAATGTCCAACCTTCACTGGTAAAATTCATTACCATTACGTTCATACCCAAATTCAAAGCTGCTTTTTGGGTACTCAAACGCGTTCTCAAACTGGAATTAAAAAACAACATTCCTAAGGTTTTGTTCTTACCCAGTTTTTTGTTTTTAAGGGGTTTTTTCTTGATTTTCAAGGCTTGTTTCACCCATTTGTCGAGTGAATCTATGTTTTGTATAGAAATATAGTTCATTGTTTTGTGTTTTAAGTTTTTGGACGCGGATTAAACGGATTCGCTATCGCGAAGACACGGATTAAAACGGATTTTTTTCTTTATTTTCTGTTATTTTCAAAAATTTTCCTTCTAAATTCAGGTTTTTTTCCAAAGTTTAAAAGTAAACCTACTTCACAATCAGTGCTTCTTAAATAATTTAAAATTTGGTTTTCAAAATCTTTCACTACATAATCAACTGCTTTTAGTTCCAATATTATTAGATTTTCTACTATTAAATCTGCATAATATTCGCCAACTTCAGTTCCTTTATAGTAAACTTTAATTTTATTCTGAGCCTCAACTTGGTATCCTTTATTTTTCAATTCTATATACATTGAATTTTGATATACTTTTTCTAAAAAGCCATAACCCAATTCATTATACACTTCGTAAAAAGTTTTTAAAATTCCATCCGTTAATTCTTTATGTTTTAAATCCATTTTAAAAATCTGTTTTTATCAGCGTCTTCGCAACGCGAATCCGTTTTGTCTGTGTCCCTTCTTTATAGAATTTTAGTGAAAGGTATTTCGTTTTTTAAAGCTTTTAAAATAAAATTATCGTCCAAACCATTAACAATCCAGGTTTCTATATTGGCGGCTTTGGCAATTGCCGATGCTTCTATTTTAGATTGCATTCCACCGGTTCCGTGCGAAGATTTAGAATCGCCAATCTCTTTTTCCAATACTTTTAAATCGGTTACCAAAGAAATAGTTTCAGGAACGGCATCATGGATGGATGCTTTGGTGTAAATCCCGTTCGTATTGGTAGCGATAATCAGAATGTCAACATTTAATAAAACAGCTGTTAAAGCGGCTAATTTATCATTATCACCAAACTTGATCTCATCCGTTGCCACGGTATCATTTTCATTGATAATTGGAATGTAATTATTTTTGACCAACACATTGATTGTGTTTACAATATTTACTTTGGCTTGTTCTTTTTCGAAATCCGAATAGGAAAGTAAACATTGCGAAATTAATAATCCTAAATCGCTGAAGTTCTCATGATAAATCCGCATCAAATGGGGCTGACCAATAGACGCCAACGCTTGTTTTACAAAAACATCTTTGTCTTGATTTTCCAGTTTTACAAATTGTTTGGCTGCGGCAATTGCACCGGAACTCACAATGATAAACTCGTACTCGTCTTGTAAAGCGGCTATTTGCATTCCAATATCTTCAATCTTTCCTCTCGAAATGTGATTGGTTTCTTTAGTTAGCGTATTGCTTCCTAACTTTAATAAAATTCTTTTTTTTGCCATTTTTGACCCGCAAAGTGCGTAAAGTTAATTTTCAAAAATAACGTTGTCAACCGTTAAGTTCGCAAAGTGTTGTGTTAATATTTTAAATCCTTCTTTTTTTAAATCTTTCGACTTTTTGACTTTCAACTTTACGACTATTATCTCGTTTGTCCATTTCCGTAAATATACCATTTATTAGTAACTAGATGTTGCAAGCCGATTGGCCCACGTTGGTGTAATTTGTCCGTGCTTATCGCCAATTCTCCTCCTAAACCAAATTGTCCGCCATCCGTGAATCGGGTAGAGGCGTTTTGATATACGGCTGCCGTATCTACATTTTCCATGAATTCCTGAGCAATTGCATCATTTTTTGTAATTATCGATGCAGAATGTCCACCACAATATTTATTTATTTTGTCAATCGCTTCTTGATCCGAATTGGTTGTTCCAATAACAATTTTGTAATCCAAAAACTCTTCGTACCAAATTAAATCCGATTCGATCTGAGTAACATTTGTTGCGTTTGAAATACTTTCATCTCCCAAAATAGTAACGTTTCTTTGTTGTAATTTTTCAACTATTTTGATAACAAAACCTTCCCAATTTTCAAGATTAGTATCAATTAAAACTTTATCTAAAGCATTGCAAACTGATATATTTGAGGTCTTTCCATTAATAATAATGTCAAGTGCTTTTTTTAAATCGGCTTCCTTATTTACATACACAAAATTATTTCCTCGACCACTTATTATTACTGGGCAGGTGGCGTGTTTTTTTACAAAAGCGATTAATTTCTCCCCACCACGAGGAACGATTAAGTCCACTTTTTGTGTTGGGTTCTCCAAAAATGCCTGTGTTTCTTCCCGATTGTAATTCACGTATTCCACCCATTCTCTAGCCACATTGTTTGCTGTTAAAGCTTGATGCCACAATTCCACAATTTTCAAGTTGGATAATAAGGATTCTTTTCCGCCTTTTAGTAGAATTTTATTTCCGGATTTAAAAGCGATTCCACCAGCTTCAACAGTAACATCAGGTCTAGATTCATAAATAATCATTATGGTTCCAAAAGCCGCTGTTTTATTGATGATTTTCATTCCGTTATCATGGTCAAAATTAAAACGCTCCACACCAATAGGATCTTCTTGACTCGCTAATTGCTCCAGAGATAGAATCATACCGTCAATTTTGGCATCATCAACCAGTAAACGTTTTTCCATCGCTAAATCATCCCCCGAATAATTGCTTAAATCCTGTTGATTTATAGTCTTAAGATTGGCTCTTTCTTGTTCAAGAAGTTCGGCCATACTACTTAAAACTGCATTTCGTTTTTCTATTGGTAGTACGTGGTTCATTAGTTTTTGGTTTTGCTATTTTAGAAAAAAATCTTAGCATATAAGTCACATAAGTTTAAGAGCTTAGATGACTTATATGTTTAAAAAATCATTTCAATTCTGCCAATGTTTCTTTTAAAGATATAATAAAGGTATCGATAGCTGCTATATTGATTGTCAATGGAGGAAGAATTCTTAATAAGTTTTTATTGTTCGCGTTTCCTGTAAAAATATGTTTGTCGATAATCATTTTTTTACGAAGATCACTTACGTCAAAATCAAATTCTACTCCTAACATTAATCCTCTTCCTTTTACTTTAATTACTTCAGGAACTTGTTTGATTGCTTCTAAGAAATAGGCGTAAACATCATTTACGTTATCCATTAATTTTTGGCTTTTAATCACATCTAAAACTGCTATTCCAGCGGCACAAGCCAAATGGTTTCCACCGAAAGTAGTTCCTAATAATCCATAACTCGCTGTAAATTTTGGAGAAATCAAAATTCCGCCTATAGGAAATCCGTTGCCCATTCCTTTCGCCAGACAAATAATATCTGCTTTGATGTAATGATGTTGGTGTGCAAAAAACTTTCCGCTTCTTCCGTATCCTGATTGCACTTCGTCCAAAATCAGAACGACATCGTAAGTTTCGCACATTTTTTCTAATGCCTGAAAAAATTCAGTTGTCCCTTGGTCTAAACCACCAACTCCTTGAATACCTTCAATGATAACAGAAGAGACGTCGCCTTTTTTTAGTTCGTTTTCTACCAACTCGATATTGTTCAATGGCAAGAAAGTAACAATTTGTTGCGCATTTATTGGCGCAACAATTTTTTTGTTATCTGTAACCGCAACTGCCGCCGAAGTTCTTCCATGAAAGGAATTATCAAAAGCAATTACACGAGATTTATTGTTGTGAAAAGAGGCCAGTTTCAAGGCGTTTTCATTGGCTTCAGCTCCAGAACTGCACAAGAATAAAGTGTAGTCTTCCAATCCGGAGAGTTTCCCTAATTTCTCTGCTAATTCTACTTGCAATGGATTCTGAATCGCATTGGAATAAAAACCAATATTATCCAATTGATTTTTTAATTTGGCAACATAATCCGGTTGTGTGTGTCCAATGGAAATTACTCCATGACCACCATATAAATCTAAATATTCCACTCCTTTTTCATCTGTAATAGTGCAATCGAGGGCTTTTACAGGAGTGATGTTGTATAATGGGTAAACGTCAAATAAGTTCATAATAAATATTTTTCCCCACCCCAACCCTCCCCGAAGGGGAGGGTGACGAGATAGAATTTGATTATTTTATTTTTTTTGCATATTGGCTCCCTCCCCTTCGGGGAGGGTTGGGGAGGGGATTAAAATCCGCTTGGTTTCAAATGCAATCCGGTGGTTTCATCCAATCCAAATAGTAGATTCATATTTTGAATGGCTTGTCCTGATGCCCCTTTTGTTAAATTATCAATTACGGAAGTAATCAATAACCGGTTTCCTTTTTTCATTAAACTAATAATGCATTTATTCGTTTGAACCACTTGTTTCATGTTAATTTCAGTGGTGGTAATAGTTACGAAAGGTTGATCTTTATAAAAAGCCTCATATTTTGCCACTACATCTTCCAAATTTTCTTCGATTGTTGTGTATAGTGTTGCAAAAATCCCTCTGGCAAAATCCCCTCTGTTGGGTACAAAAATCAATTCGTTTGTATAATCCGCTTGCAATTGGTTAACACTTTGGTTTATTTCGCCCAAATGTTGGTGTTCAAAAGCTTTATAATGTGACATATTGTTCGATCTCCAACTAAAATGCGTCGTTTCCGAAGGTGAAACTCCAGCTCCTGTACTTCCGGTTGTGGCATTGATATGAACATCAGTCGTAAGCATTTCGTTTTTAGCCAAAGGCAATAATGCCAGTTGTATTGCTGTCGCAAAACAACCTGGATTAGCGATAAATTGGGCATTTTTTATATTCGCTTTGTTTAATTCTGGCAAACCGTAAACGAAAGATTTACTTTTGAAATCTTTGTCTTTTGTCAATCTGAAATCATTTCCTAAATCGATGATTTTGGTATGACTCGCAAATTGGTTTTGCTCTAGAAACGATTTTGATTTACCGTGTCCTAAGCACAAAAAAACTACATTCACATTTGGATTTACAGTATCGGTAAAATTCATTTCGATATCGCCCATCAAATCATGATGCGCGACATGAAGTGGTTTTCCGGCGTTTGTCGTACTGTACACAAAATCAAGTGTTGCATTGGGATGAAACATCAATATTCTGATAAGTTCGCCCGCAGTGTAACCTGAACCGCCAATTATTCCAATATTAATCATAATCTTATTTTTTAAACATATTAGAATTAATCCTTGTTGGAGTAATTCGATTTGTATTATTTTTTAACCACATAGATACATAGATTTTATTAATTTTATAAAGCGTTTCACTTATTGGAGTAAAATATAGCTTTGTGTAACCAAAAATTGGTCTATATAAGTTCTTTTTTCTATGTTTCTATGTGGTTAAATTTTATATTTATTGATTAATTCAGAATTTCAATTAATCGTGTGTCAGTTTATTTACTGATGAAAATATATTTTGGGCATTCCCCAGAATTTTGATAAATCCTTTGGCGTCGTCAGAGGTCCATGCGTTGTTCATTTCTCCGTATTGACCAAACGTGGTATTCATTAAATCATTTTCAGATTCAATTCCGTCCAATGTAAAGTGATATGGTTTTAGAGAAACGATAACGGTACCGTTGACTGTGGTTTGGGAATCTTCCAGAAAAGCCTCGATGTTTCTCATTACAGGATCTAGAAATTGTCCTTCATGAAACAACATTCCGTACCAGTTTCCCAGTTGTTCTTTCCAGTATTGTTGCCATTTGCCCAGCGTATGTTTTTCTAATAAATGGTGTGCTTTAATGATGATTAAAGGCGCAGCGGCTTCAAAACCAACTCTTCCTTTTATTCCGATTATCGTATCACCAACATGAATATCTCTACCAATTGCATATGCGCTGGCTAATTTTTCTAATGCAACGATATTTTTTGTTGGGGTATCCAAGTTCCCGTTGATACCTACTAGTTGTCCTTTTTCAAATTGTAAGGTAACTTTCTCTTCACCCGTTTTTTGCAATTGCGAAGGATACGCTTCACTTGGTAAAGTTTGATTTGACGTCAATGTTTCTTTACCGCCTACGCTTGTTCCCCACAATCCTTTATTGATGGAATATTGTGCTTTTTCCCAAGAATAATGAACTCCATTTTTAGATAAATAATCCACTTCTTCCTGTCTTGATAATTTTAAATCACGAATAGGAGTGATGATTTCAATTTCGGGAGCAATGGTTTGGAAAATTAAATCAAAACGAATTTGGTCATTTCCTGCGCCAGTGCTTCCGTGTGCAATTGCTTCGGCACCAACTGATTTTGCATATTTAATCGCTTCGATAGCTTGAAAAACACGTTCGGCACTTACTGATAATGGATAGGTATTATTTTTTAATACATTTCCATAAATTAAATATTTTATGGCTTTGTCATAATATTTATCGACGATGGTAAGATTTGTATGTTGAGCACTTCCTAATTCGTAAGCTCTTGTTTCAATATCGGCTAACTCCGTTTCATCAAATCCGCCAGTATTTATAAGAACGGTATGAACTTCATATCCTTTTTCGTTTTTTAAATATTTTAGGCAATAGGAGGTGTCTAATCCTCCGCTGTAAGCTAGTATTACTTTTTTCATGATATTATTTTTTTTCCTCGCCCCATCCCCAGTCGAAGGAAGGGGAGCCGAAACCGGTAAAGGGGAATTTTTATTTAAGTGTTTTTTTTTGGCTCCTTGGCTCCCTCCGCTTCGGGGAGGGCTGGGGAGGGGATTTATTTTTTTAAGAACAAGGCTTCTTTAATTGATTTTAATCTGTTTAATACTCTAACGTTAAATGGATGTTCAGGCGGATCTTTAGGTTTTTCTTTTGGATCGTAAAGCATTCCAGTACACAAACACATTTTGTTGTCTTTACTTTTTAGGATTTCAAAATTAGTGCAGGTTTTACAACCGGCCCAAAAAGTTGGATCTGTCGTCAATTCTGAAAACGGAACCGGTTTATATCCCAAATCAGAATTGATTTTCATTACTGCTAATCCAGTTGTAATTCCGAATATTTTAGCATCTGGGTATTTCTCCAAAGAATAGTCAAATACTTTCGATTTGATTTGTTTTGCCAATCCTAAATTTCTGTAATCAGGGTGAACTATCAATCCTGAATGTGCAACATATTTACCGTGCTGCCAACTTTCGATATAACAAAAACCAGCAAATTTCCCGTTGTCTAATGCAATTATGGCATCCTTACTTTCCATTTTTTTCTGGATGTATTCAGGAGTTCTCTTAGCAATTCCCGTACCTCTTAATAGTGCGGATAATTCTATGGTATCGCATATTTCATGCGAATATTTATAGTGTTCTTCCTGAGTTATAATGATAGAAATATTCATTTCAAAAGCTGAATTTTGAGTTAAAAAATGATTTTAATATTTGTTTTTGAAATGCATTTTTACCAAATTCAAATACAACAATAAAACTGTTGATTGTTGTGCAATAAATTGAACTACAATGCAATAGAATTAAACAAGTATTAGTTTTTGGATAAATTATTCCAATGGAAAATAGCGGTGATTTCAAAATGAAAAGAATGAAAAATGAATAAAAATACAAAACAGCTTTTGGGTACTATAATTATAGCATCCGTACTTCGGGAGAAGTTGTAAGTCTGTTTGTCCGTGACAAAGAAGTTATATGTAAACTTGATTTATTCATTGGTTCAAAAGTACACATATTTTTATAACGCAACACTACTTTTCTGTTTTCTAACAAAATTTTAATGTATTGTTGATTTATTTAAATTAAAAAAACTCCTTATTAAAATTGATTATCAAGAAGTTTTATAAAGTTGTAAAGTCTTAAAAATATTAGTTTCTTAGGCTGTTTCGAGTGATAATATCTTTAATTTTAGCTTTTAAGTCAATTCCAGTGTCATAAACCATTTGTTCACTGCTAGGGAAAGGAATTGGATTTCTATCAAAATAAGAATAATAATTATCTTCAGCAGCGAGTCGATCTCCTTTGAAAGTGGCATAAATATTTTCGAAAATAAATTCACTGGTTAAAGGAAAAGATTGTAAAAGTTGATTGTTTCTGAAATTTATATAATCCACTTTAGCCGTAATTTGGCAGGATTTAAATTGTCGGAATTCATAAATTCGTGCTGTTACAGTTTTGAGATTATCTACCATAACTACTTTACCTTTTTCGTCCAGCACTTCTTTTCCGTTGGCATCAATCAGTTTTTTGAAACCGTCTTTGATAATTCGTTCTTTTACAAATTCTCTTTCTTTAATTTGCTCTGGCGAAATGTAAATTTCTCTAAAATTTATCATCAGTCCGTAATCATAATTGAATCCTTTTTGTTTGTTACTGTGGTAAACAGTCCATTTATCGTTTAATCCTAATGTACTGAAATCCAATAAATCATTTTGAAGATGGACCGGAATGATCATGTTGGTTTCGTTTTTGGTGTAAACTGAAACGTAATCAGAACCTTTGTATTTTGCATCGTCCATCAATCGCAAAACATCTTTGTAATTTGGATTTATTTGATTTAAATAATCCACGTCATCATACGCTTTTCGATAATTCATCTTGTCTGATGTTGCCATTAATTTTTTGGCATTAGCATACAAATAAGTGGACAAAGCATTTTTGCTGTCAATGATTTGATCGTTATAATTATCAAGTGGGAAAATGGCATTTCGTCCTTCTTTGATTAACCTTAAAGGAAGTAAAGGTTTGATTTTTTCCTGACGCGAATTCAATTGTAAATACGTATTATATAATTTTTCCAATTGAGCCGGATTAGCATCTTTAGCCATTAAATTAATGGCATTCAAATCCCGATCTTTTGCTTTGGCGAAAGCCTCCTCGAGTAAGTAAATATAGTCTTGTTTGCCTTTTTTATCTTTATTTGTTCGCAGATTGGATGCGGCGTTATCAATTGCCTGATCGTAATTTCCGGAGCCTACTAAATTTTGGGTTTGCTTTACGCCGCAGGAGGAAATAATGAGAAACAGGAATAATGAAAGAGTAATTTTTTTCATAAGCGATAGGATTAATGAAGTCATTTTTGATGGAAATGCTACTTTTTTTAAACAGAGTAAGTATTCTAATTTCCAAAATTCAAAAATAATGCCATAAAAAAACCCAACAAAAGTAGTATAGTTGTTAGGTTTTTAGATTCTATGTTTATTCCTTTTATTTTCTAACGAAAGGTGGCAATAGCTTACTGGAAACTTCACCGAAACCAATGCGAACATGTCCGTTCTGGCAGTGTCCTTTCATGATCACAGTGTCATTATCATTGATAAATTTACGTTCAGTTCCATCTTTCAATTGTATTGGGTTTTTTCCGCCCCAAGTTAGTTCTAACATCGAACCAAAACTGTCAGGAGTAGGCCCGGAAATAGTACCAGATCCCATCATATCGCCTGAATTTACACGACAACCATTAGAAGTATGGTGTGTTAATTGCTGGCTCATTGTCCAGTACATGTATTTGAAATTAGAATGAGAAATAACTGTTGCTTCCGCATTTTCAGGCTGAATGGCCACTTCTAAATTAATGTCAAAAGAATGTTTTCCTTTTTGTTGTAAATAGGGAAGAGGCGTTGGTTCTTGTTTTGGACCTTTGGTTCTAAAAGGTTCTAAAGCATCCATAGTCACGATCCAAGGCGAAATTGAAGAGGCGAAATTCTTTGCCAAGAACGGTCCCAGCGGAACATATTCCCATTTTTGAATATCTCGGGCACTCCAGTCATTTAATAAAACCATTCCGAAAATATATTCTTCAGCTTCAGTAACCGAGATATTTTCGCCCATTATATTTACATCTGTAGTAATAAAAGCTGTTTCAAGTTCAAAATCGACAGAACGGGAAGGGCCAAAAACTGGTGTGGTTTCTCCGTTTGGCAACGTTTGTCCCATCGGTCTGTGAACTGGAATTCCAGAAGGAACAATCGTGGAACTTCTTCCGTGATAGCCCACAGGAATGTGTAACCAGTTTGGTAGCAATGCATTTTCAGGGTCACGGAACATTTTCCCTACATTTGTTGCATGCTCTTTGCTGGAGTAGAAGTCTGTGTAATCCCCAATAAGCACCGGTAATTGCATTTCTACATCTTCCATCCTGAAAATTATGATGTCTCTATCTTTGGCATTATCCTGTAATTTTGAATTTGTCACATCAAAAAGTTCTGCAATTCGGTTTCGAACCAAACGCCATGTTTTTTGACCATCGGAAATAAAATCATTCAAAGTGTCCTGCATGAACATATCATCCGTCAGCTCAATGCCTTCAAAATAATTTAATTGTTGTAAAGCTCCCAAATCAATGGCGAAATCCCCGATTCTGGTTCCTACGGTTACTATATTTTCTTTGGTAAGAAAAACTCCAAAAGGAATATTTTGAATAGGAAAATCACTATTGACAAGTACTTCTAGCCATGATTTTCTGTTGGTATCGTTAGCTGTTATTGGCATATTTTGTTAATTATTTTGTTAAAAAATTACTCATCAAATATATTATAATCTAACTATTAACCAAACGTTTTTTTGTATTTTTGCATCAAATTAACGAAAATCAAAAAAATGCAACGCGACGAACAAATTTTTGACCTTATTCTAGAAGAACAAGAAAGACAAATTCACGGATTAGAACTTATTGCATCGGAAAACTTCGTAAGCGACGAAGTAATGGAAGCAGCTGGTTCTGTTTTAACTAACAAATATGCTGAAGGATATCCTGGCAAAAGATACTACGGCGGTTGCGAAGTAGTTGATGTTGTGGAGCAAATTGCTATTGACAGAGCCAAAGAATTATTTGGTGCGGCTTACGCAAATGTGCAGCCACACTCCGGTTCACAAGCAAATACAGCGGTTTACCACGCTTGTATTAAGCCTGGAGATAAAATTTTAGGTTTTGATTTATCTCATGGCGGTCACCTAACGCATGGTTCGCCAGTTAATTTTTCAGGACGTTTGTATACTCCTTCTTTTTATGGTGTAGACAAAGAAACAGGACGATTGAACTATGATAAAATTCAAGAAATAGCGACGAGAGAACAACCAAAATTAATTATTGCAGGAGCTTCGGCGTATTCCCGTGATATGGATTTTGAACGTTTCAGAGTAATTGCTGACAGTGTTGGCGCTATTTTATTGGCTGATATTTCTCATCCTGCAGGTCTTATCGCTAAAGGATTAATGAATGATCCATTACCTCATTGCCATATTGTAACAACTACAACTCACAAAACATTACGTGGTCCTCGTGGAGGTTTAATCTTGATGGGTAAAGATTTCGAAAATCCATTTGGTTTAACCACGCCAAAAGGAGAAATCAGAATGATGTCATCTCTATTGGATTTAGCTGTTTTCCCAGGAAATCAAGGTGGTCCCTTAATGCACATTATAGCTGCAAAAGCAGTTGCTTTTGGTGAAGCGTTGAAAGATGAATTTTTTACGTATGCTTTGCAATTACAAAAAAATGCGAATGCTATGGCGGATGCTTTTGTAAAAAGAGGCTATGAAATCATCTCTGGCGGAACGGACAATCACATGATGTTGATTGATTTAAGAAACAAAAACATTTCTGGGAAAGATGCTGAAAACGCGTTAGTAAAAGCAGAAATTACAGTAAATAAAAACATGGTTCCATTTGATGATAAATCACCATTTGTAACTTCAGGAATTCGTGTAGGAACTCCTGCAATTACCACTCGTGGTCTTGTGGAGGAAGATATGGAAACCATAGTTGCTTTAATAGACAGAGTTTTGATGGATCATACCAACGAAGATGTAATCGAGGCTGTAGCAAATGAAGTAAACGAAATGATGAGCGAAAGAGCTATTTTCGTATACTAATAAATCGTTTTAAAATTTTTAAAGTCGAAAGTCGAAAGTCTTTGAATAGAATTTAATATTCTATCTTAGTTTTGGCTTTCGACTTTCGACTTTATGACTTTCTAACTTTAAGATTTAAATTATGTCTGTATTAAGATTAAAATTACCAACTGATCCAAGATGGGTCAATATTGTAGAAAAGAATATTGAGGAAATCTTGACGGATCATGCTTGGTGCGAACAAAAAGCAGCTACAAACGCAATTACGATTATCACTAATAACTCAGAACATCAGGATTTAGTGAAGGATTTATTGGCTTTAGCCAAGGAAGAAATCGATCATTTTGAGCAAGTTCACAATATTATTATCAAACGTGGACTCAAATTGGGTCGCGAGCGCAAAGACGATTATGTAAATGAATTGTATTTATACATGAAAAAAAGCAGCGACGGAAGCAGAATTTCCAGCTTAGTGGAACGGTTATTGTTTTCGGCAATGATAGAAGCCAGAAGTTGTGAACGTTTCAAAGTACTTTCAGAAAATATCAACGATGAAGAACTGTCCGTGTTCTATAGAGATTTGATGGAAAGCGAAGCAGGACATTATACCACTTTCATTACATACGCTAGAAAATATGGTGTGGGAATTGATGTAGAAAAACGTTGGCGAGAGTGGCTGGAATTTGAAGAGTGCATTATTGCTAATTATGGTAAAAACGAAACGATTCACGGGTAGGTATTTCGATATTTTTAAATTTTAATTGCGTTAGGTAATTGTTTTTGAGGTAGTTGATTGTATTTTTATTCCTTACGATTTTGCCATTTGGGACAAAAATTAAGTAGTAATAATCGATTCGCAATATTTAATATCTTTTTTAGAAATAAATCAATTATTAACAATACATTCACAGGATGAAGCTTAATTACAATTACGATGGAAATATTGCTTGTCGCAGAATACTAGAAGACCATTTAGATAAATTAAATATTGAATACCAAGTTTTAAGTTTAGGTCAAATTGAAATTAATGATGATGTTTCAATTGAGATTTTTGAACAGCTTCAAACGGCATTAGATTGCTATTCAATCCACATTATAAATAATCCCAAAGGGCAACTGATTCAGCAGATAAAGGATGCCATTGTTGAAATTATTTATGAAAAAGATAAATTTCCAAGTACAACAATTTCGCAATATTTATCTGAAAAGCTGAATTCTAGATATGGTTATATTACCAATATTTTTTCGGAGTACACACATACTTCAATAGAGAATTTTATTATTATTCAAAAAATTGAAAGAGCCAAAAAATTAATATTAGATGGAGAATTTAGTTTAACGGAGATCTCTTATGAATTAAATTACAGTAGTGTTGCATATTTATCGACACAATTCAAAAAAGTTACCGGATTGACGCCATCCATGTTTAAAAGAATAGTTGAAAAAAGAAGAAAATTATCAAACGATATTAAATAAAACTACCTACACCTGAATATTTCATGATTAATAATATAAATAGAATACATATTTTGATTGCTGACGATGATGACGATGATATTCAACTTTTTAATGAAGCGTTGGCTGAGCTAAAAATGGATAATAAGCTGACTTCCTGTAAAGATGGAAAAGATTTGATGGACTATCTTCACAATCCTGAAAATAAGCTGCCACATGTTTTATTTCTAGATTTAAATATGCCTTGCAAAACGGGTAATGAATGTCTCCGCGAAATAAGAGCAAATGCTCGTTTCAATGATGTTTCTATAGCAATATATTCTACATCTTCGTCAGAAAAAGATATCGAAGATACTTTAGTGGAAGGGGCCAATATTTATATAAAAAAGCCAAACGATTTTTCGAAATTAAAAAAGGTAATTAAAGATGTGGTAAATATGAACTGGCAATACCAATCTTTAGGCTTAAATAAGGAAACCTTTTTCCATAGTTTATAAATCTTAAGAAATGAAAATTTTAAGATTACTGAAAAATGCTCAAGTATTCAAAATCGCTTTGGCTCTAGCCATTGTAGTCGTGCTGTACATTGCTTCTCAATTTTATTATCAAATGCAAAAGCTCAACGCAACCGTTGAACTGATTGCAAATTCCAATGAATCCCAAGATGAATTAGAAAACCTGTTATCCGTAATCAGTAATTACGAAACAAGTTTACGCAGTTTCATCATTACAAAAGACGAGAGTTATATTGAAAATCGATTTTTAAGTCGTGGTAAAATTGAACGAAGTATTGAAAAATTAAAAGAGTTATCGGTCAATGATTCATCCAGAAATCAAGATATTGATAGCCTCAAAAAAATTATAGACCAAAGATTTAAGCTATTTCGCGAGACATTGATTGTTGCAAAAAGTAAAAATGACAATCGATTGGCATTGAATGCAAAAATGGTTGAAAGCAGCGAAGTTACTGAAATGATGAGAAGCTTTGTTAGCAAAATATTATTTTCGGAAAATATAAAAACAAAGCTGCAAAACGACAGTCATCAGTTTGAATTGAATGACTTGATTATCACAGCTTTTTTATTGGTGATTGTAACGCTTTTGGTCTTATTTCTGTCTTTTAATAAAATGAATGTGGATATTGCGGAACTGCAGAAAGCAAATGATAAATTAAAATTGCTTAATAAGTCCTATAACACTGCAGAAATGACAGCAGGATTTGGACATTGGATGTTAAACATAGAAGCGAACACCTACACTTTTTCAGATAATTTATACCGTTTAATGGGAGTTGAACCTAATGCTTTCGAACCTAATATTGAAAATACAAAAGCCTTTATTTATCCTGAGGATTTAGAATATGTAACTAAAATACACGACGATTCTTTGATAAATAATGAATCTACTGCAATGAATTTTCGATTTTTAACTGCTGACGGTGAAGTAAAACATATTAGGGCTGTTGGAAGTTTTACTACAGATGGAAATGGAGATTCATTCAAAATAGGCGTTATTTATGACATTACAAGTCAACACCACAAGACGCTTGAATTAGAAAATAATAACAAAGAACTGGAATATATAAATGCAGAACTGGAATCATTTAATAATATTGTGAGCCACGATTTACAAGAACCATTGCGTAAAATTCAAATATTTATTTCCAGATTAGAAGAAAAAGAATTGCATTTGCTGACACAACAAGGAAAAGATTATTTTTCTAAAATACGAACTGCGGCAAATAGAATGCAGACATTGTTAATTGATTTGGTAAATTATTCCCGAACAATAAAAGGCGACAAGGTTTTTGCAGCAACGGATTTAAATTTAGTTTTAGACGAAGTTCTCCTTGATTTATCGTGCAGTATTGAAGAGAAAAAGGCAGAAATTTTAATTGGTAAGTTACCAACACTTATCGCCATACCTTTCCAGATTAAACAACTTTTTATTAATTTAATTTCCAATGCGCTTAATTACAGCAGGGAGGAAGTAAATCCTCAAATCAGCATAGTTTCTAAAAAGGTTACAAAAAGAGACTTACGAAATTATGATATAGATAATAAGAAGGAGTATTATAAGATTGTAATTTCGGATAATGGAATTGGTTTTAAACAGGAATATGCCGAGAAAATATTTCTTTTATTCCAACGATTGGAAACCGATTCTAAATACGCAGGAACTGGGCTTGGACTGGCTATTTGCAGCAGAATTGTGGAAAATCATCAAGGCTTTATCAAAGTGAAAAGCACGCCTAATCTCGGATCTAAATTCTACATATTTTTTCCAAGAAGAGATTCGCTTTAATAAAAGTTTTCAAAATTATTCAAGAAATAGTATTATGCTTTCATGCGTTAAAAAGCTTCAGTTTACCTCATATTTTAGCGTATTAAATTTTTTCTCACTTCTAATTTGAACTAATGAATGTAGCTTCAAAATGGATATTGTTGTACATTTATAGAAAGAATTCACAACAATTCAAAAAATTAAATAAGAAGCGAAATGAGTTTACAATTACGATTATTATTTTATTTGCTACTCCTCAGTTTGCTTTCTTGTTCCAAAAATAAAGCAGAAGAAATTAAACCAACAATAGGTGAAGTTACGGAAAGTGTTTATGCCTCTGGAGTTATCAAAGCAGAAGGACAATATACGGTCTACGCTACTGTAAACGGCACGTTACAAAAAGTAAATGTTACCGCTGGTCAATACATTACTAAAGGACAGTCTTTATTTGAATTGGAAAGTGATAAAGCGGAATTGAATACGGAAAACGCTCTTTTAGCGTATCAATTAAGTCTGGAAAGCAGTCGGTATATCCAAGATAAAATTGCCGAAATGCAAATGAAAGTCCAATCAAGCAGAGATAAATTAACGTTGGACGAATCCATTTACAACCGAAATAAAAACATCAAAAATCAGGGAGGCATTTCGGAAGTTGATTTTGAAAGAGTAGAATTAGCATTCAAAAGTTCCAAAATTAATCATGAATCGGCTAGAAAACAATTGGAACAACTCAAAGCCCAATTGGAGAATGATCAAAGCAGAAATGCTGTCAATCTACGAATAAACCAGAAATCCCAAAGTGATTTTATCGTCAAAAGTGCCTTTTCCGGACAATTGTTTGATGTATTGGTGAAAGAAGGAACATTAGTTACGCCGCAAACTCCTTTGGCGATAATTGGTCAATCCGATTCCTTTTTATTGGAATTAGAAGTGGACGAAAATGATATGGTTCGCGTGAGCACGGGACAAAAAGTATTGGTGACAATGGATAGTTATAGAGGACAGGTTTTTGAGGCCGTTATTGATAAAATTTACCCGATAATGAACGAGCGATCCCGTACTTTTAAAATCGAAGCATCTTTTATGAAACCACCTTTAAAACTGTATCCAAATCTTACTGCTGAAGCCAATATTATCATTCAGATAAAGCAGAATACCATCACGATTCCAAAATCGTATTTGATAGAAGGCAAATATGTTTTAATAAACAAAGAAGAAAAAAGGGAAGTGAAAACCGGTTTGAGCGATTATCAAAAAGTGGAAATAATATCAGGATTAACCGCTGAAGAAACGATCTATAAACCCAAATAATGAACTTTAAACTGATTTTAAATATTGCTATGCATTTGCTTCGTGCAAGATTGAAGCAAACGATTGTTGCTGCTATTGGCGTAACGTTCAGTATTGCTATGTTTATTGCTTTGGTTAGTTTTATGAATGGTTTAAATGATTTATTAGATGGCTTAATGCTCAATAGAACGCCCCATATACTGCTATATAATGAAATAAAGCCTTCGGAAAATCAACCCATACTTTCATCCGAAGCGTTCAAGAAAAAAACCAATTTTGTTCGTTCGATTAAGCCCAAAGACCGTGGAAAATCCATTTATAACAGCAAAACAATTTTGGCTGTTTTAAAACAAGATTCTCGCGTGATTGATGTTGCTCCAAAGGTGACTTCACCCGTTTTCTTTAATTCGGGGACGATCGAAATTTCAGGGATAATAAATGGAATTGATGTTTTATCTGAAGATAAATTATTTAAAATCAGTGATTACATCATAGAGGGAAAAGTAGCTGATTTGCTTCAAAATAATAGCATTATTATTGGAAAAGGTTTATCGGATAAAATGCTTCTTACCAAAGGTGACATTATCAAGATTACCACTTCTAAAGGAAATTTAGCTTCGCTTAAAATTGTGGGTATTTCTGAAATTGGGATTGCTGAAATCGACAATGTGACGAGTTTTACCTCTTTGGCGACAGCCCAAAAAATATTGGGAGAACCTACAAACTACATCACCGATATTCAGCTAAATTTATATAATATGGCTACTGCACCTGCTGTTGCGAAAGAGTTTCGGGATAACTTTAATCTGGATGCGATTGATTATCAAACTGCAAATTCTCAGTTTGAAACCGGAAGTACGGTGCGAAGTATCATTTCCTATTCCGTTGGCGCGGTGTTGCTAATTGTCGCCGGTTTTGGAATTTATAATATTCTGAATATGATGATTTATGAAAAAATGGACAGTATTGCGATTTTGAAAGCCACTGGATTTTCCGGTAATGATGTGAAATGGATTTTTGTTTCGCTTTCTATCATTATTGGACTTGCTGGAGGTTTGTTTGGTTTGCTGTTTGGCTATATTTTCTCCTCAATTATTGATGTTATTCCGTTTGAAACGGCTTCGTTACCCACGGTAAAAACTTATCCTGTTAATTACAATCCGCTATTTTATGGTATCGGGATTACTTTTGCATTATTTACAACAACCATTGCCGGACTTTTTCCTGCTTTAAAAGCTAGTAAAGTAGATCCAGTAGAAATTATCAGAGGGAAATAAAGATGGAAAATAATACTGTTTTAGAGACGATCGGTCTTAATAAATATTTTTACAACCCGGTAAAATTTCAAGTGTTGAAAGAAATAACTATGCGAGTAAATCATGGCGAATTTGTTTCCATTGTAGGAAAATCTGGCTGTGGAAAATCAACTTTGTTGTATTTACTTTCTACAATGGACACGGAATATGAAGGTCAGATATTAATTCATAACGAACTTGTTACCGGAAAAACCGACAGAGAATTAGCATTAATCAGAAATGAAAAAATAGGCTTTGTATTTCAGTTTCATTACTTACTGGCAGAATATAATGTGTTGAAAAATGTAATGCTTCCGGGGATGAAATTAGCTAAATATTCAAATAAAGAATTAGAGAATCGCGCTATGGAGCATTTAAAAACACTCGACATGGAAGATCAGGCGCTGAAAATGCCAAATCAATTGAGCGGCGGACAAAAACAGCGGGTAGCTATTGCACGTGCTTTAATAAACGATCCGTGGATTATAATGGGCGATGAACCGACAGGGAATTTAGACAAGAAAAATAGTGACTTGGTTTTTGATATTTTTAATAAATTAACTCAAGAGAAAAATCAGACTTTACTAGTTGTTACTCATGATACTGATTTTGCCGAAAAAACGAACAGAATTATTGTTATGGAAGACGGAAAAATAATTTCTTAAAGCACTATTGAACTATAATTTCATGTTTATAAAGTAGTCCTTTTATTCCTTCTAAAGCAAAAATGGCTTTCTTTAATTTTGTTGTTTTGGGATCAATCGTATAATTATAACTGGTTTTAAAATTAGCTTTGTTGGCAATTGCTTTTGCAAATTCAGAACGGTATAAATCACAGTTGTCAAAAACGACTTCAGTCAAATCAGTACTCATGAAATCGACTGCAATAATACTGCAATTGGTGAATGATGTTCCTTTGATTTTTAAGGTATAAAATTTGGAGAAATCCAAAATACAATCAGTAAAAGCAATTTCGAAAATCAATTTATCGCACATGGCAAAATTGACGTCTTTAATATCACACCGATTAAAGGTCACGGTTCTAAAAGCGACATAATTAATTTTGGCATTGCTAAAAGTGCAATCATTAAAAGTACAGTCTATGAAAGTAACCGCCACAAAAGCACATTGGGAGAAATTACAGTTGGTAAAAGTACAGCATTCAAATTCCTTAAAATTGACTTCTTCCTCGCTATAAATGATATTATTATATTCAATATCTAGAAAATATTCTGGCATTTATAAGTTTTAAATTCAAGTTTTAAGTACTTATTTTTCGCAACAAAGAAACAAAATTACAGAGCTATAAAATTAGAATTTTAGATAATTATTTTAAAATTTTAAACTCGATCGTAATCTCCTTTCCAATTCACAATGGCTTTTTTAATGGCTTTTCCCGAAAGATTTTCCTTTAGCGCTCTTTGCGTAAGTTCAGGAAGTTCATTGTCTGGGGCAAAACGCAACGCAAATAACTGGTCGTCATTTAATTGGTGTTCAAAATCTTCTAATCTTTTTCCGGTAATAAAAAAATAGCGATAGCGCAGTTCTGAACGTACAATGCGATTTTGTAAAGTCAACGCATAATGCTGACGCAACATAAAGGCAAGGCACAAAAGCACCACAAAAACAACACTGATAAATCCCCAAATCAATGAATCTTCATTAGTGAAACTGAAATAAATGCTGAAAGCTAAAAACGCCATTATGACGGGATAATATACAAAATGATGAGGCGGATAATACCGAATGTAATTTTTATAAGATTGTGTTCCCATGATTTTTTTTAATTTTTTTTAAAGATAGTTAAAACAGTTTATTTTAAAGTCAGTATGATTTTTTAATTATCAGAAAGTCAAAACAATATAATTTTGTGCGCTGATTTTAAAAATTTTAATGGCTATTTTTTATTTATAGTATTAAGCCAAAAGTCAAATTTTGGGAAAACCTTCGGAATTCTTATGACTTCCTACTGGAATTAATTCCATAATTTTATAAAAAATTAAAAATATGATACCTACAAAAGGATACGCAGTACAGGATTCAAAAACAGATTTAGCCCCTTGGAATTTTGATAGACGAGAAGTTGGGCCACATGACGTACAATTCGACATTCAATTTTGTGGCGTTTGTCATAGTGATCTTCACCAAATAAAAGATGATTGGGGTGGAGCAATATTTCCAATGGTTCCGGGACATGAAATTGTAGGGAAAGTGATAAAAATAGGAAGTCATGTCAAAAAGTTTAAGGTAGGAGATTTAGCAGGGACAGGATGTCTGGTAGATTCTTGTAGAACCTGTGAGAACTGTAAGGAAGGTTTAGAGCAATTTTGTCTAAACGGAAGTACTGAAACATATAATGCTTTAGGACAGGATGGAAAAACGCCTACTTATGGTGGATATTCCAATACTATAGTCGTTCATGAAGATTTTGTTTTGCATGTTTCAGATAAATTAGATTTAGCTGCGGTTGCTCCATTGCTTTGTGCTGGAATTACTACTTATTCTCCATTAAAGCATTGGAAAGTAGGGAAAGGACACAAGTTAGCTGTTTTAGGTTTAGGAGGTTTGGGGCATATGGCTGTTAAATTTGGTGTTGCTTTTGGTGCAGAGGTTACTGTATTAAGTACATCTCCAGCGAAAGAAGCCGATGCTAAAAAATTAGGTGCTCACAAATTTATTGTTACTAAAGATGCAGACCAACTAAAAAGTGTAACTGGGTATTTCGATTTTATTCTTGATACTGTTTCTGCTCCACATGATTTGAATCTGTATATGTCGCTGTTAAGAGTAAACGGAGTGCATATTTGTGTGGGAGTACCACCAACACCATATGAAGTTCGTGCGTTTAGCTTAATAGGTGGAAGAAAAAGCTTAGCGGGTTCTTTGATAGGTGGATTGCCAGAAACTCAGGAAATGCTTGATTACTGTGCGGAACACGGTATTGTTTCTGAAATCGAAATGATTGATATCAAAAACATAAATGATGCTTACGATCGAATGACAAAAGGCGATGTGCGTTACCGTTTTGTAATTGATATGGCAACATTATAGCCAACAGTTTAAAAAAAAAGCCCTGTACGTTTTATAATGTACAGGGCTTTTATGTTTTTCTAGAATTTGAATTCCAATTTATGAGTGTATAAATTTTAGTTCATTTTACTTTTTTCAATGGATCTTTCAAAAAATTCATAAGTTCGTAGCATTTGATCCATTCGTTGGCGATTGTCACCATTTCGAGTTATTTCATGAGTTGCTCCCGGGTGTACGACAAACTCGACTGGTCGATTTAATACTTTTAAACTACGAAACATCATTTCTGCCTGAATAAAACCGGTACGACGATCGTTGCCACCATGAAAAATAATGAAAGGTGTTGTAATATTTTGGACATAGCTTATTGGTGATTCACGAGTTAGAATTTCCTTTATCTTTGTTTCCCACGGATACCCTCCAAAATAATTTGGAACTAATCTCCATGCGTTTCCTTCTCCAAAAAATGTATTAAGATCATATACACCACGTTGCGCGCAAGCCGCTTTGAAACGATTATCATGACTTATGATCCAAGCTGTTAGGTAACCTGCATAAGAACCTCCCGAAATAAGTAACTTGGAGTTGTCAGCCCAACCTTCTTCAATAGTTTTGTCTAATGCTGTTAACACATCACTTGCGGGACCTTTGCCCCAATCATTAATATTACCTCTTAAAAAATCCAAACCATATCCGCCGGAACCTCGTGGATTACCATAAACGATGCCGTATCCTTTACTACAAAAATATTGGTATTCGTGCCACATACTTTCTTCACCTGGACCCCACATTGCTGATGGGCCACCATGAATTTCTAACAATAACGGATATTTTTCTCCTTGTTTGTAGTTGGATGGTTTCATAATCCAATATTCTACAGTCATCCCTAAATCGTTAATAAATGTTTTCTTTTCAGGAAAAGATAATTTTTTATTTGTAACCCAATCATTAAAATCACTTACTTTTTTTTCATTTTTAAAATTGGCATCAGCAAAATATAATTCAGAAGGATTTGATACCTGAGTTTTAGAAAATACAATCGTATTATTTGCTATGTCAAAACTTGAAATACCAGCATCAACATTGGATAAAACATCTATTTTTTTTGTTAATCGGTTAATTCTGTGCAATACATTACCACCGTTCATTTGAGCGGTAAAGTACAGATATTTGTCATCTTTACTCCAGGTAAGATTCGATTTATTTCGATCAAAAGGGATTGTTACAATATCTTTTTCGGTGCCATTAATAGGCATTATCGATAATGAAGGAACGGTTATAAAAGAAGTATTACTGGACAAGAACGCTAACCATTTTCCTGATGGAGATAAAGTGGCACTATTGTATCTTTTCCCGCTTTCGCCAAGTATCATTTTAAAATTCTCGCCATTTGTGTCAACTGTGAAAACCTCACTTTCTAATGAACGATCTGCATTTTCTATTGTGTCAACATCTCCTGATAACATTATTTGTTTCCCGTTTGGGGTGTAGTCAGCAGTACTAAAACTATAAAATCCTTTTGTAAGTAAACGAGGTTCAGCATCTTTGGAGACATTTATTTCAAAGAAGTGATTGAAATTTATTTCTGAAGAAACATTTGACTCACTTTGAAAGTTCAATTTATTCAATACAATTGCTTTTTTATCTATTGCATTGTTATCTAAATAGGCTCTTATTTCTGATAAATTTCCGTCTGGATTTGCTTTATCACTATTAGTCAACAAATGTTCATTTTTGTCAAAACCGGGTTTCTCCATTTTCCATGTAGGAATTGTTTTTGATTTATTTAAAATAGAGTCTTGAAGTAAATCTCTTAACGGGATGCTTGCAGAAAAAAGTATTTTTTTGCCATCTGGCGACCACTTCGGATTGGTTGCACCGTATTTATGTTTTGTCAATTGAATAGGTTCTCCACCTTCCATTAATAATATAAAAATTTGCATTTTGTCTTCTACTGAACGGACAAAAGCAATTTTTTTGCCGTCCGGACTCCATGCCGGTCTTGTTGCTCCATCTTTATTTGTAGTAAGTTGTGTGGGTAAGGAATTTTTTAAAGTAGCGGTAGTAAAAATTTGTGTGAGATATTTGTAGTCTAATTTATTATTTTCATCGGCTTCAATAGAAGTCACAGTAAAAGCAGCTCGTTTGCCATCTTGAGTCAGCGTTACATTACTAACAGTTTTAATTTTTAACATATCTGTAATATTAACAGCTTCATTTCCATTTTGAGCGATTGCGGATTGTAATTGTATTAAAAACAATAGTAGGATCGAAAATTTTCTTATCATGTTGATTTTGTTAGGGGTGGTTGTTTGTTTTTACGTTAGTCTTTTTACAACTGATATAAACCTAATTTATTTGCTTAGGGCTATGCTTTTATTTAGTAAATATATAAAATAAAAGCCTGTTGTAAGTAATTTGATAATTTGTCACGCAACAGTACAAATTAGGATTGATACATCAAAAATCTATTTTTTTTAATTTACCAATTTTATAAAAATATTGGTATAAAAAAACTCCTCAATTGCTTGAAGAGTTCTAGTGGGGAGAGCAGGATTCGAACCTGCGAAGTTTGCACAGCAGATTTACAGTCTGCCCTCGTTGGCCGCTTGAGTATCTCCCCAAGACTCAACAAGCATTGCTTGTTGTGCTAACTGGGTGCAAATATAAAAACTGTTTCGATGTTTCCAAACTAAATTTGCACTTAATTTCAGTATTATTTTTAATACATTGGTATTGAATAAAATAAAAAAATCTCCACTGGGGAGATTTTTTTATTTTGTATCAAAGAAGCTGTTTATTTAGCTAAAAGTTCTAAAATTTTAGCTCTAAGTGCATCTCCTCGTAAATCTTTTGCGACTATATTTCCAGATGCATCAAGAATAAAAGTTGCTGGAATAGACTCCACTTTATATTGCGCTGCGATAGGCTCATCCCAAAATTTTAAATTGGAAACCTGATTCCAAGTTAATTTATCTTTTGCTATAGCGTCTTTCCAAGCTTTGGCATCTTTATCTAACGATACACCAATAATGTTAAGACCTTTACGGTGTAATTCTTTGTAAAGAGCAACAACATTTGGATTTTCTTGACGACATGGTCCACACCAAGATGCCCAAAAATCTACTATTGTTACTTTTCCTAAACTTTCTTTTAGAGAAATAATTTTTCCCTGAGGATTAGAACCAGAAAAATCTGCTCTTCATTTAGCTTCTCCAGCAGGAGCAGCAGGAGCAGCTCCTACAGCAGCTGGCGCTTTCATTTCAGCTAATTTAGTTTTGATGGCAATACCTGGTTTTGTTTTTTTCAATGATTCTTCTAAATTATTATATAACTTTTCAGATTTTGCTACATCAGCTGTTGGATCGTTCAACATACCTTGGATAATCAAAGCAGTAATAAATGATTTAGGATGTGTTTCAGCATAAGCAACATATTTTGCTTTCGAAGCTACACCAACTTCTTCTTGAATTTTAGAAAATTCTTTCATCAATCCATTGATTACAACAGTATCTTTGGCTTGTTGTGCGGCATTCATTGCCTGCATGTTTTTACTTTGGAAATCCATAAGTTTCTTTTGAACTTGAGTGATTTCTTTATTGAAAGTTACATACTCGTCATTATTATAAGTACCTGAAACTTTAGATTTTTGAATGCTGTCTTTATCAATGGCAATAGTTACTTCTCCATTTTCTAATATTAAAGGTATTTTAGCTTGTGCTCCTTCTAATTGAATGGTGTAAAAAGCAGGCTCTGTAATAGATCCTTTCATTTCAAATTTACCGTTTTGAACTTTTACAGTGTCTTTTGGTAACATCATTCCGGTTGCATCTTGTGTTTCCAAGATAATAGTTTTACCATTATCAATTCCTGTTGCAGTTCCTGTAATGAGGTATTCGTCTTTGCCAACTTTGCTACAGGAAATTAAAACTACAGCCGCTGAAAGTAATAAAATTATTTTTTTCATTATTAATTAGTTAATTGAGTTAAGTCTGCAAAAGTATTTAAAAAATATAAAATACAAATAATTTTTGAACCTAAATTTTTGTTATAATTTGGTATTTATTTTGTATTATTTTAATAATGGAGTGATGCTAATTCCGTTCATAATTTATGGCTACAGTTTGCATTGATAATTCATTCATTTTAAAGTAGTTAAGATACTTTTTCTTAGGACAAAGAAAAAAACTTTAAAAACAGACTTTGAATTAATTAGGATAAAATGCATTTAAAATTTTGAGCAATATTAAATCAGAATATCATTATTGCGCTTCAGCCGAGTAGTGTAGATAATAAATTAGTGTAGTTGCCGATGTTTAAATTGAAAATTAACTAACGTATTACAACGTTAGTTCTGTTTCATCAACATTTTCTGAGCCGTATTTAATAATTTCGGATTCAGCGTGTTCCATTTCATTTTTTGTAATCTTAATATTTAAGTTTACAATTCACAATTCTTTATGAAGAATAAAACAAGATGGATTTGAATGCAATTTAAGATCAATTTGGTCTCTTTGTTTTTCAAGAATATCAAGTGTTTCTTTCGCTTTTTTATATTGTGATTGGTAAAGCTTGCAAAAATCTTTCATGGTAAATAAAGTAATTTGGTATAATTTAATTACTAAATTACTAAAAACAAGTTTATTGCACAACATGGTTTGTCAAATTAACTGATTCAATCTATTTTAAAAATAGATTGGCATACCCACTTAAACAAAAAAAGCATCCTTTAGTAGGATGCTTGTATCTTTTTTACTTAAAAATATTTAATCTTGATTGATTGTTTTTCTCCAAGTAAATGAATTCAAAATGTGTCTTTTTGCAAATCTTCCAGGAGAATCTGCGTTTACCATTTTGACGTAAGTTGCTTTAGGAACACTGATGTATTCATAAACACTACCATTTGAAAAATTGATAATTAATCTTCCTTCAACAAATTTATAATCTGTGATTGTTGATGTAGAAATGGTTTCAGTATATTCTGGCAAGTTTGCTTTTGTAGTCTCAGGATTGATACTAACCAAAAAGTGGTATGCTTCAATAATTTTTTTACTATTTTCTTCTGCAGCTTTCAATCCAGCTTCGTCACCTGAAAATTTATCAGGATGTGATTCTTTCATCGCATTACGATAAATCGTTTTCAAATCTTTCAGCTCTGCAGTTTTATCTACATTTAGCAGTTTGCGGTATTCAACTATTTTTTTCATAAATAAGGTAACTACTTGCCTTTTATTATAAAATCAATATAATTTGATTTCAAAATCGACAAATTTTTTGCAAAGGTACACTTTTTTTTATTTTTTCGGATTCACAGTAGTAAATTTTCAAAAAAAGTACCTTTTAGTGCTCCTATCTAAAGAATTTTAGAGCTGAAAATTAACTATTGTTGCGGCTTATTATTTGCTTTATCAAAATTTTTCGATTTTTTTTGATATTTGTTGTAACTAATATCACTGGGATTTTCAATAATTGATTTTATAGTAATGTAATCTCCAACGGCATGTTTTTGTGCCATTTTATAATCTAAAAGATATTCTCCACAAAAAAAGTTGTTATTTTCATCTTTTTCCATAATTCCTGTGTAAACACCTTTTTGTAACATTCTTTCTTCAGAAGCTTTTGTCATAATCCGTTTATTTTAATAAAACTAGTGGGCAAAGTTAATCAAATATAGTTTGTCTTGCTACGATTTGGGCTTTCTGATTATCTTTGCCTCATGGAAAAAATTTTTCGGCCAAACCTTAATTCCTTTAAAAATACTTTCTGTGCATTTGATGAAGTATCCATGGATGCTGTGAATGGATTAAAAATTCAGTACGCCAGCAAATCAGGGAGCAAGTATTATTACACTAAAACAGGAATGTATCGCTTGTCAAATCATTGGGGTCGATTGGCTAATAGCAAATGGCGTCTGAAGCCTTTAGAACCTGAAACCATTTCCAAAATTAAATTGGGCTATGCGTCGTGGGAAAATTTTTATCCGGATAATACTGTTGAAGAGCTCTATTATTTAGAAGCAAATTACCAAGAGAAAAAGGCCAATTATCAACATAAGAATAATCCAACCTACGATAAAAAAGCAGTATTGCGAACCAGCTTTGAAACGACTAAACGCATCAAGCAGATTCGGAATTTGTTTAATCTTACTTCCTGGGCCAAGTATTTTGAGTATGATGATATTAATCTTTTGAGAAAAAAAATTATCGATGAACTAATCTTTACCAATAGAGGTCTGGAAGAAATAAAAAAAGAATTCATGTAAAACCATTTTGAGAATCATTTTTTTTTACCTTAAAATTTCCTTTATGGGTCGATTTTTCAGCATTTCATCGTTCGATGCAATTAATAACAAATCATTTACTGTAACCGGTTTAGATAAATAACCTAGAATGTTTTCATAAGACTTTGATTTGGTTTTGTCTTCAAAAGCAATAGATGAGCTTACGATGTAAACAACAATTTCTTTAGGAAATTTAGGTTTTATTATTCCCATTTCGTCCATGAATTCCCAGCCATCCATTATTGGCATATTGATATCAAGTAAAATTATATCCGGAAGATTGGCATTAATTTCTAAAGCATTATACAAATCATCAATAGCTTCTTTTCCATTTTTGAAAGAGAAAATCGCAGAAAACATTTCAGATCGTTGAATTATTTTATTTACGATTATTTGGTAAATTGCATCATCGTCCACTATCCAGATTGCTTTTTTTATCATTGAATGTAGATTTTAAATGTAGTTCCAACATTAGGTTCACTTTCTACAGTAATTGTTCCTCCCATAGCATCAACTTGATTTTTTGTAATGAACAATCCTATTCCTTTTGAATCAGAATTGTTAGAGAAAGTTTTATACATGCCGAAAATTTTGTTGGCATTTCTGACGAGATCAATTCCTATTCCATTATCTGAAATTTGAAGGACATTTACATCATTTTCTTTTACAAAATTAATTTTTATGATTGGTTTTCTACTGTTATGTCGATATCGTATAGAATTTGAAATAATATTATAAAGGATGCTTTCTAGATAGGCCGGATTATAATTTATCATTGTGTCCGTTGGAATATCTGTTAAAATAGTGACATCATTTGACGAAATTTGTTTTGAAAGTACATTTTTTACTGTGTTAATATATTGGTCTAAATATAAAGGTTCCGATACTAAACTAATATTTGTTCTAATGTTAATTACTTCGTTCAGGTGAAGCATAGTTTCGTTAAGCGAATTAGATACTGTTTTTAAAAGTTCCATCATTTGTTCCCTTTCTTCTTCAGATTCTGAGGTTTCAATTAAATCAACTATTGAAGCAATATTGCTCGTATGCGATCTTAAGTTGTGAGAAACGATATAAGAAAAATTCAACAATCTTTTATTTTGTTCTGTAACAAGATTAAAGGATGTATTTAAATCTTTTTCAGCTTCTTTTGTTTTGGTAATATCAATCATAATGCCACGTAATCTCTCTGCTTTACCATTTTTAATGACAACATTTACGATGTCACGCAGCCAAACTAAATCTCCATTTTTGGCTACCATTCTATACTCAAAATCATGGTCGGCATTGTCATTTGTTTGTTTCATACAATAATTCTGAACCCATTCACTATCTTCTGCATAGATATGGTCGCGCCAAAAAGTAGGACTTTTAAGCCATTCCTCAGGGGTATAACCTAGTATGTTTTCAACTTTCTGACTAATAAAATTAAAAGAAAAATCAGTAGCATCGCACTCCCAAACAATTCCGTCAATGGTATTGATCAGCGATTTAATTCTTTGTTGGGAATCTAGAATTATTTTTTCAGAGTATTTACGATCAGTAATGTCTTCTGTGGAAACAATGATTCGTTCTAATGTCTTTTCGTAACCACGAATTACATTCCACCTTAAGTTAATGTCTCGTAATTTGCCCTCAGCATCTTTTATTACGGTGTCAATAATAAATTGTTTTTTATCTTGAGTAATTGAGATCAAATTTTTTATGAAATCTTCTTTGGACTTCACATTAAACAATTCTTTTTTGATACTAATTAATTCCTTTAATGTGGAAACTTTATAAAGCGACAAGTTAGCTCTGTTAGCACTGATAATTTTAATTAAGGAATGACATTTATCGACAACTGCCGGATTACTGTTGAAATATTCTGTTACTTTTTCTTTGGTTTTTCCCATCAAATTTAATTCCTCCAGATATCTTTTAACATCTAAAAAATCCTCTTCTCTGAGAGGCAATGGCGAGTCTTCGAATAGGCTTTTGAATCGAATTTCACTTTTTTTGATCAATTCTTCAGCTTCCTTTTTTAAGGTAATATCTTCAATAATTGAAATTGCGCTTATTTGCTTTTTGTTTTTATCTATTATTGGCTTAACATTTAAATTTACCCAAATAATTTTTCCTTGGTTTGTATAATATCTTTTTTCCATGGAATATTCATTGATTATTCCTTTTTCCAGATTATATACATTTGTTAAATCTTTTTTAAGATCATCAGGATGCGTTAAAGATTGAAAATTCTTTTGTTTCATTTCATTCTGAGTGTAGCCTAAAAGTTCACAAAATTTATTGTTTACTTCCAAAAAATTCCCTGTTGCAATGTTGATATTAGCAATGCCAACCGCTGCTTGATCAAAAATAATTTTAAATTTTATTTCAGAATTCAATAATTTGGTGGCTTGTGTAGTTACTAAAGATTGTAATTCCTCTGGAATTTTTAAAAGTGTATAAATTAAAACACCAAAAAGTGCCGCAAGAATAATTCCAATAATTCCAGGAATTAAAATCTGTGAATACAGATAATTTTTGTTTTTTGATATTAAATATAATTTCCAGTCGCCATCCGGTATGTCTGTACATATATTATAATTTTCTGAGAAATCAGTTTTGTTGGGCAAATAGAAAATCTCCTTTTTTTTCTCCGCATTGTATTTTGAAAACTGAAAAAAATATTTTGAATCATCCACGTTTTTAATTCCAGAAGCTTTTAAAAAAGTTTCTAATTTAATTACAACTGCGGAGAATCCCCAAAACTTATTATTTTGAAAAACGGGAAACCGACCTACAATTCCCACTCCGCCTTGTTTCAATTCAAAAGGACCAGCAAAATACATCTTTTTTTTAATGATTGATTTTAAGGCTTCTTTTTTAAGACTTGGGTTAGTTAAAATATTTAAATTCAAAGCCGCTTCATTTCCTTTTTGCGGATATATATATTTTATTATTCCATCAGGGACTAATTGAACAGCATTAATATTGGCATTTGATTCCATTAATTTTTCACTCACGTAATCAAAATTTTCAGGAATGCCTTTATCGTTAATGGTTAGTGCCAATGTTAAAGTAGTCGTGTAACAGTTTTTAAGGGCTTGTTCGATATTTTGATGAACAACAAGTAATATGTTATTCATCTCGCGTTCCTGATCTTCTTTTATCAGTTTATATTGTTGTGAGACGATAAATGCCGCTACATAACTTAAGAATAAAAATGTTATGAAGCCTGTTGTTTTTGGTCTTTCTAAGAACCATCTGATGAATTTTGGGTATTTTTTTTCAGACTTCATGTATTGTATTGGTAGGGTTTAGGTACAATCTAGTTTTGAAATAAAGATATGAAAAAAAATGTACGAGCACACTAATTTATTAATTATCGTCATATTCTTCGTTGTTTGCTTTCAAAATGCTTTTTTGTAAATCAGTAAACAGGATGAATGGTTATAAATCAGACAATTTTAATAGTAACGTTTTGAGTATAAATAAATTTTATTTTCAATAATAAAAGCGAACTTTGCAATAGTTTTTGAGTCAAATACTTGATTTGATTATTTAAAAGTATAGATATGAGCAGAAATAACGAAAGAAATATTAAAAAACATAACGATAAATTGCATAAAGCGCAAGATAAAGCAAAACAAACCGTATTGTTGCGCAAGGAAAAATTAAAACAAATTACAAAAAAGTTCAATGAAGATAAGGCTTCAGAAGAATAAAGTAAAACTCGTATGATGGAAAAAAATAAATTTGATCAAGTGAAAAATGGAGTTCAGCAAATAATTGATTTTGTTGCCGAAAAAAACGCCAAAGAAGCCAACAATAAATTAGTGGAAGTTAGCGAGGAATTAGATGAACTTTTAGATTTTGCTGACGAAGATGAAGATTTAATCGAAATAAGCCGCTTTCAGGTATTGTTAAATCAGTTGCATCAAAAAATAGTTGGGCTCAATGGACAGGCAACGGGCTCAATTTAAAATTTTTAATATTTAACATGATTGAAAACAAATGTCATTGCGGTTCCGATAAAGATTTCGAGAATTGTTGTGAAGTAGTAATAAAAGGCATTCAAAAAGCGCCTACAGCTGAATCTTTGATGCGTTCAAGATATTCCGCTTATGTGACGCATCAAGCCGATTATTTGTTGGCAACAACCCATATTTTGGAAAGAAGTCAGTATTCGAAATCTGAAATTTTACATTGGGCAACTAGCAACAAATGGCTTCAATTGGCGATTATAAAGTCCACTGAAAATAACGTGGAATTCAAAGCCTATTTCTTGGACAGCAAACTTCAAAAACAGATTCATCACGAACTTTCTACTTTCAAATTCGAAAATGGAAGTTGGTTTTATGTGGATGGTCAATTTTTTAATTAGCTTATCTTCCCAATAAAATCCAACTTCATAGTGTCTGAATGTTTTTAACTAAAAATTAATAAACGTTTGTATTCAGTATATTTTTATTGATGTAATTTTATTGTCTATGAAAAATGAATATAAAAAAGGATTTTATTTCAAGCAATACGAAGCACCTTTTCAATCTCCGTTTGATAAACTCTTTGGTATTTTCAAAGAATTAATTACACATACCTCGGGAGATTTTGATGAAGCAATCGACTGGTTGCGGGAATTAGACAAAGAATATAAACTCACAGATGAACATTACACCATCGATGATTTTATTGAAGATTTAAAGAAAAAAGGGTATATCCGTGATGAACTAAAAGAAGATGGAACTTCGGGAATCGGTATTACCGCAAAAACGGAACGCGCCATCCGGCAGCAAGCTTTAGACAACATTTTTGGTAATTTAAAACGCTCCGGAAGCGGGAATCATAAAACGAAACATTCCGGAAACGGGGATGAACACACTGGAGAATTTCGGGAGTTTCATTTTGGTGACGGACTCGAACGAATCTCTTTAACTGAAAGCTTACGTAACGCTCAAATCAATAATGGAGTAGCTGATTTTATGTTAACCGAAAATGATTTGGTTGTCGAAGAAACGCAATATAAGTCGCAGATGAGTACCGTTTTGATGATTGACATTAGCCACAGTATGATATTGTATGGAGAAGACCGAATTACTCCAGCCAAGAAAGTGGCGATGGCTCTTGCTGAATTGATTACGACACGTTATCCAAAAGACACTTTAGATATTTTAGTTTTTGGAAATGATGCCTGGACCATTGCAATTCGGGATTTACCGTATTTAAAGGTTGGACCTTATCACACGAATACAGTCGCCGGTTTACAACTAGCCATGGATATTTTGCGTCGAAAACGAAACACCAACAAGCAAATTTTCATGATTACCGATGGAAAACCAAGTTGTGTCCGCGAAAAAGACGGTTCCTATTATATGAACAGTAACGGGCTCGACGAATACATTGTGGATAAATGCTACAATCAGGCGCAGCAGGCCCGAAAATTACACATTCCAATTACCACTTTTATGATTGCCAATGATCCATATTTGCAAAAATTTGTAAATAAATTTACAGAATCAAATCAAGGAAAAGCCTTTTACACCGGATTGCAAGGTTTGGGGGAAATGATTTTTGAAGATTATGAAACAAATCGAAAGAAGAGAATAAAATAGTAGTCGGTTTAGATTTCCATTCGTCAGTTCGAGCGCAGTCGAGAACAACAGAAATAGCAATTTTAATAACAATTAAGGTCAACTGCAATATCAATATCAATAAAAAATAATAAATGAATACTATAAAAACACTCGGAGAATTAAAAAAATCAGGTTACGAAAGTAAAAGCATTAAAGATGAATTGCGATCCAACTTAAGAGAAAAAATAAAATCTGGAAAACCAACATTTGAAGGCGTTCACGGTTTTGAAAATACCGTAATTCCAGAACTAGAACGCGCTATTTTATCGCGTCATAACATCAATTTATTAGGTCTTCGTGGTCAAGCCAAAACCAGATTAGCACGTAAAATGATAGAGTTGTTGGATGAATACATTCCGTTTGTATCGGGTTCCGAAATTAATGATGATCCTTTACAACCAATTTCGCGTTTTGCCAAAGACATCATTGAACTCAAAGGCGATGAAACTCCAATTTCTTGGCTGCATAGAAGTGACCGTTTTTTCGAAAAATTAGCAACACCTGATGTGACAGTTGCAGATTTGATTGGAGATGTCGATCCAATAAAAGCGGCAAATTTAAAATTGTCTTATGCGGATGATCGTGTGATACATTTTGGGATGATTCCAAGAGCAAATCGTTGTATTTTTGTTATCAACGAATTACCTGATTTACAGGCGAGAATCCAAGTAGCGCTATTTAATATTTTACAGGAAGGAGATATTCAAATTCGTGGTTTCAAGTTGCGAATGCCACTCGATATGCAATTTGTATTTACGGCAAATCCGGAAGATTACACGAATCGTGGAAGTATTGTAACACCATTAAAAGATAGAATTGGTTCCCAAATATTGACGCATTATCCGGAAACTATTAAAATTGCCAGAACCATTACAGAGCAGGAAGCGAAACTTGATGTAACGCAAAATGATATGGTTTACGTGCCTTCATTGGCAAGGGATTTATTGGAACAAATCAGTTTTGAAGCAAGAGAAAGCGAATATATTGATAACAAAAGTGGCGTGAGTGCCAGATTAAGTATTACTGCTTTCGAAAACTTATTAAGTACAGCAGAAAGAAGAGCACTGAAATCCGGTGCTGATAAAACAACGTTGCGTTTGTCTGACTTTATGGGAATTATTCCTGCCATTACTGGAAAAGTGGAATTGGTTTACGAAGGTGAGCAGGAGGGAGCTGCCGCTGTAGCGCAACATTTATTGGGCGATGCGATTCATACTTTTTTCCCTGCATATTTTCCAAAAATTGAAAAACTTGAAAAAGAAGGCGTCAAAAATGCCTACACGGATATCATTGAATGGTTTTTTGCCGAAAGCGGTTTTGAATTATTAGACGATGCTTCCGATGAAGAATACGAAAGGATTTTGGGAAGTATTGTCCCGCTTGAAATTTTAATTAAGAAATATCAACCGCAACTAGAAAAAGAAGATAAATTTTTTATGAAGGAATTTATCCTTTGGGGATTGGTAGAATACAAGAAACTGAGTAAAGACCGCTTCTCCGAAGGCTATCAGTTCAAGGATATTTACGGTAGTTTTATCAGTAAATTATAAAGAACGTACTTTTTTTTCACTGTACGAGTCATTTAAGGAACCAACATTTTGTAATTTTTTAAATGACTTTTATGTTTTTTTTGCGACTGGTATTCATTGATTTAAGATTGATTTGCAATACCTAAAAAGTCTAAAAACTTCACGCAGAAAAATTATTTAATGTACATTGATGGTTTGATTTGCATACCAAGATGTAAGCATGTAAGTCATCTAAGCAATTTACTAATTTGTAGTTTCTTAAATGACTTATATTTTTAAAAATGAAATTGTAATTTTATTTTTTTCTTGCAAAAGTTATCAGTTTACCATTTAATTTTTTATTTATTTCAGAATCAGTCTTTGACGAGTTTTATTAGTCTACCTTGCCCCGTTGGCGGTATTTTCAGTCAATGCGAAAGTCATGGAAAATAACTTTGAGGATTTAATTGCCTCCTACATTGAAAATAAAGTTGGAATATCTGAACATTTTTTGAGTACTGATTTGGCCCATAATCTCAGACAAAATTTGATTGTTTTGAAGCAAAAAAGCTTGTTGATGCAAGCTGGAATTGGTAATTCTGAGAAAGTTTCTTATGATGGTGCGATACGAAGCGATTCTATTTATTGGTTGGATAAAAAACACAACAATGCATTCGAAAATGAATTCCTGGCCCAAATAGAAGCTTTTATTGTTTATTTAAATCAAAGTTGTTATGCCGGAATTACGGGATATGAATTTCACTATTCGTTGTATGAACCGGGTGACTTTTATTTAAAGCATTTGGATCAATTCAAAAATAATCCCAGCCGAAAATATTCTATGATTAGTTATTTGAATAGCAATTGGAAAGAAAGTGATGGTGGCGAATTACTGATTCATCAATTGGATAACAATCAAAAAATTGCTCCTACCCAAGGTAAAACTGTTTTCTTTAAAAGTGACGAATTAGTGCATGAAGTTTTGGTTACCCAAAATACCAGGATGAGCATTACGGGTTGGTTGAAGAGTGAATGATATTTATAAAAAAAAAACACTCAGTTTCCCTTCATCCGTGTAACTATTTTTTGAAGTAATCGCTTTCCGTCTCTTTTACTTTTTGGCACTTCTACTGCTTTCATTTCAACATTGCCTGCAATAAATTGATAGCTGAAAGCAAATTGAGGGTTTTTTGGGTTGTCATCTAAAAGTCCAAAGCGTAAATCATTAAAGTATAAAGATCCTTTTTTTTGAGAAATGATATACCAGCCTTCACTGGCTTTCTTCAGTTTTTCAAAGTCCGAATTTCCTTTTAATTGCGATTCTAAAATTTTGTTTTTGCTGTAAGCAGTAAACGAAATGGGTTGCGAATCAAAAAGAGAGTAGTCGCCTAATACGTAATTATCCGCAGTTGCTACATTAGCATTCCATAAAATGAGGTTGAAAGCGGTAGGTTTTACAATAATTTCAGAATAGTGGATTCCTTGTTTTGTCAATGCTTTTTCAAATTGGTTCAAAGCATGTACTTTTATAAAACAAGACAAAAGGAGATAAGCACTACTGATAAATAATCCTAAGACTATGTATTTTTCACGAAGTATGGTGTCTTTTGTTTTCCAAACCATAATCAATGCAATAACAAGTGGAATGGTGTACAGCGGATCAATTACAAAAATGGTTTTTAGCGCAAACCGTTCGTCTAAAGGCCATAAAATTTGCGTGCCCCAAGAAGTAAACACATCCAATAGCACATGGGTAAACAAACACCAAAAAGCCATAACAGTTGCCTGAACAAAATTGATTTTATCTCTTTCTGTTTTTGAAATAATCCAACCCAAAACAGGGGATAAAAACAAAAAAAGAAAAAGAGAATGACTGATGCCACGATGAATCAGGACGGCATCGACAGGATTTAAAAAAAGTCCCACTACAACATCTAAATCGGGAATTGTGCCTAAAATCGCACCGTATAAAACCGTTTTGTTTTTGAGTTTTTTGCCCGCACATACTTCAGCTATGGCAATTCCTAAAGCGATTTGAGTAAAAGAATCCATCCTGCAAAAGTAACTGAAATCAGGAAATATCTTGATAGCCCTGTAGTAATTGATTGCTAAGAATCGCATTTTTTATAATGTAATTGAAAAAGAGTAATCCGAAAACAAATAGATTTGTGAAGGTGAAAATTTTTGGATAATTCTTAACATCTTAGAATTTAAAAGTAGTTTATCTATCCATTAAAACAGAATAATCGGATGGTTTTAAAACGCGTGCTTTTTTTGTACAGAAAAAACAGGAGTATTTTAAATGTTTTTTTTTAAAACCATACCGATCAAAAGAAATTTTAAAATAAATATGCACTATCTTGTCCAATCAAAAATAAACAGCGCTATGTATAAAATTCATACTATTGATCTACACTTTCAATCCGAAAAACATTCTATTGGTGCTTTTTTAATTGAAACGGAAAAAGGTCCGATACTTATAGAAACTGGACCGGAATCAACTTGGGAGTTTCTTGTTAAAGGAATAAAAAAGATTGGGTATGAAATCAAAGATATTCAGCATGTATTCTTAACGCATATTCATTTTGATCATGCCGGAGCAGCTTGGAAATTAGCACAAAATGGAGCTAAAATATACGTACACCCTATTGGACTTCCACATTTAGCTAATCCAGAGAAATTATGGAATTCAGCCAAAATGATTTACACAGACAAGATGGAGCTTCTTTGGGGAAAAATGGACTCAATACCAGAGCAACAATTGATTGGGGTAACGGACGGTGATGTTGTAGACCTGGGAGATGTTCAAATAAAAGTATGGTATACGCCGGGTCATGCTGTGCATCATAATGCATATCAAATTGATGATGTGATATTTACAGGGGATGTGGCTGGAGTAAAAATAGGAGATGGTCCTGTTGTGCCTCCCTGTCCTCCGCCAGATATTAATATTGAATTATGGAAACAATCCCTCAAAAAATTAAAAGATTTAAAGCCCAGAGCCTTGTATCTAACACATTTTGATTTGCAAAAAAATCCGGATGAATTATTATCGGGCTTAGAAATAGTTCTAGATGATTGGGCTAGTTTTATCAAACCTTTTTATGACAATCAAACTCCGCCAGAAAGTATAGTTCCCCAATTTATGGAATACACAAGAAAGCAGTTTTTGGATAAAGGACTGAATACGGAAGAAATTCAAACTTATGAGTTTGCTAATCCAAGCTGGATGTCTGTAAATGGTTTATTAAGGTATTGGAAACTTAAAGAACAGCGAAGGATTTAAGATTGCTACAATTTTTATATCTTTTATTTTCCTTCATATTACTAAAACCGTATTAATCCTATTTTTTTATTGAAGTATCGCTTTCGATACTTTTATAAAAGAGCAATAGGAAAGACAATAAATGGTAATTTAGCCATCTAAAAATTCGCTATGCTATTTTTGATTTTAAGTATTATTTGCAGTGTAACCGTGGGAGTATTATTTAAATTTGCGCGCAGGTACTCCGTAAGTCCTATTCAAATTGTCGCCTGGAATTACGTATTTGCGCTTGTTCTTTGTTATTTTTTCTTCAGTCCCGATTTAACTAATTTAGGAACTTCGGCACCTTGGGCAATCTATATTCCTATTGGAATTTTGCTGCCTTCTATTTTTCTTTTCTTGGCAGCTTCAATAAAACAGGTAGGAATTGTAAAAACCGATGCAGCTCAAAGACTTTCGCTGTTTATACCTATTTTGGCTGCATGGTTTCTCTTCAACGAAGATTTCAATATTTTAAAAATCACGGCACTTTTGATAGGTTTTCCTGCTTTGCTGCTTATTCTCGCGAAACCTTCCAAAAAAACAGAAAATAAATGGATTTATTCTGCGGTTGTTTTACTCGGCTTTGGAATTATTGACATCCTTTTCAAGCAAATCGCTCTGTATACAAGTCTGCCTTATACTACATCATTATTTGTGGTATTTGGAATTGCGTTATCAATCATGATTGGAACGGTGCTGTATCATGTGATTGTAACTAAAACACCACTGCAGTTAAAAAATATTATTTTTGGTGGTTTAGTAGGTGTTTTCAATGTTGGAAACATACTTTTTTATCTAAAAGCGCATAAAGCTTTCGCTAAAAATCCATCTACAGTTTTTGCAGGTATGAACATGGGCGTGATTGTAATAGGAAGCCTTGTAGGGATTTTTGTTTTTAAAGAAAAACTAACAAAAATGAATTATGCAGGTTTGTTTCTGGCTTTGATTGCGATTGTTTTAATCGTGTTATCACAGACAGTTAAATTACAGTAATCTACTGATTGTAATTCAAGTTTTTTTTTAACGCATTGAAACAAAGTTTTTATGTGTTGCTATTGATGCATTTCACTTTATTACAGAAAACTATAGATATGTTGTTCCAGGTATTTGGTTTTTTATTTATTTAATACTTTACCGTAAACGGGCACCACGTAATTCCCATTTAAAAACGGAATTGGATCAATTTGACTTTGAAGTATAACTCCGCTTAATGACGATTCAAGTAAAAGTTGCGCTGCCTGAACTAAAGGTGCTGCTGTGGTTATTTGTATCGCTCGTAACTGATGTTTCCCTACTGTTCGCGGAAGAATGCGCTTGGCAATTTCTCGTCTGCGTAACACTCCCGTAGCATCTTTGCCTTCCACTGCTGCATATAAAATGATTTGGTCGTCTTCAACATGTGGAATTACGGCTTCCATTTTTTCTTGTAAATTTTTGATAGCATCTGACGTATTTTCAAGATTGTCCAATTGTTCTTGTAGCCAGGCATAATGTCCAGGATGTCGTAAGGTTTTGTAGTCAAGTGAACGTACCTTTCCCGACAAGGCATCCGGCAAATCAGCAGCACCACCCGAAGTTAGGTTCTCTTCATACGTGATGCCATCAATAATGATTGTGGCTCTTTCGGATAATGGTGACAGATTCGTTTTTTTATAATCCCGAAGCACGATCGTATCTTTTATATATTCAGTAGCCACTCCAACAGGGCTCCAAGTAAAACCATAATAATGTGGAGCAACGGCATGATTGGTCAGCGCTCCAACTTTAAATTCCAGTTTGTCTACTTTATCAACCTCAAAGTCTGAACAAAACTGTTGAAATAGTCCATTGGCGAGTAAATCAACATATCCGGGAGCTAAACCAGTTTGAAGTATAAAACCAGTTTTGGCGTCTTTTGCTAAAGCTATTATTTCTTCGGTTTCTGCAACGTATTCTGTAAGGTTTGCATAATGTAGATTGTAATCTTTGGCAAATTGTGCTATTCTGGGTGCTTGACTACCCGGTAAACAGTCGAGAATGATGTCTCCTTGACTTAATATTGTCTTCATTTCGTCCGTTAGGCCTTTTTCAGCAAGATGAAAATCGTGGACAGATCCTGATTTCGTTGTTCCTTCTTGAATCCAACGTGCTACTTTTTTTGCTTTTAAATGCATTCTGTCACCTATAAAGAGAGTAGGAGCAACTTCGCCCCATTCCATCAGTAAGAGACCAACAGCTTCTGCGATTCCGCCGGCTCCTGCAATAATAATAGTATAATGCTTTTTCATATTTTAAAGATACCCTTTTTTATTGGTAAAGCATTTGAGTTGTATGGTAAATTGGTTGTGATCAAATGTAGATTCTCTGTCAAGGATAGTAGCGGAAAGCCCGCAAAGGAGGAGGTCCTTTTATTAAACAAACCCTAAAACAGCGACTACAAGAAGCTCGTTTTAGGGTTTGTTTTATGGACTAATTCCTGCGGACTTACAGTGGATAGCCTGCCCGGACAGCATATATGTAGTGTAAATAAAGTATTTCGATTATGTATTTCAATTAATTGATAATCAGTTGAAAAAAAATAAATTTAAATGTCTTCATAAACTGCTATTTTTGAAAAACTTTAAAAAATACAATATTTGATTAATATCAATAACAGCAGGAGTGGATTCTAAAGGTTTATTTTTCAGCCACACATTCAACAGCAGTGAACTTAAATTTTACATTTTCAAAGTCTATCGGTGAGTCTTTAACAAAATAAGTGGCTCCCATAGTAGTTTGCATTTTTCCATTTCCTAAAATAAGTTGTTCCCCTCTCTTTAAAAATGCCATCGGATTTTTAAATGTTACTTTTTTGTTATCGCCCTCAATAAAGGTGTAGCTGACAAATAATGTATCCCCACTGAATTCTCCTGCAATTTTTCCAACCTTTTGGGGTGTGTTAAAAAATTTCATCATCATATCGCCGGTTATCTTTCCGTTTTTTAAAGTGTTCATTTTTAAATCTATAATATCTTTTTCATACAAAGCTTTATAGCATTGGACGCTTATTGGTCTTTCAACCGGGATTTGTTTAGAATTAACGAGTTTTTCGTTTTCATTTTTTTTACAACTTTGAAATCCTATACTGGCAAACAGTAAACAAAAAAGAAGAGGAGTTTTCATGATACTAAATATTTAATTATTAACTATTGCTAATTTAGTCAAAAAAATCCTTCTTTAGTTAAAATATTATAAAATATTGATTTTCAGTATTGTAGATATTTTTTTATAATTTTATTTTCCGATGCAGAATGTGACATCTCTTGTTTTATAGTAGTTTAGGTGTGATGAGGTACAGTTTGGGTACAGAGTATTTAGAAAACTACAATTTTTGTAGATATATCAACATCGTTCTTTTGCTTTCCCTTAGCTATGCTAAGTTTTTAGATGAGTAAAGGATATAGTTAATAGCCAAAATAGAATTCCCCGCATCCTTTAATTCACGAATCAGAGCTTAAACCGACAGTAAAGATATAAAAGTAAAAAGTAAAAACGGTGTGTGCGTACTTCCTGAATATTTTTTAAAATTATTACGATAAATACATAATAGAACTGGATTTATAGTGGATTTCGTTAAATAGGGATAATAATAGCCAAAAGAGGATATTGCAGATCCTTAAAAACCTCTATTATTTACACTACATATACAAAACGAATTGAATTCAAAAGATATTACTTAATTTTATCTCATAAGATATTTCTAAAAAACAAATTGCAATAACTATGTGTTTTTATACTCAGCAAAATGCTTCTATCAAAGAGGTTACAAAACGTTTCAAGGCTACTATAGATGATCCGGATAGTTTTTTGGTATCTGAAATGATCAACGGATTTACTCACTTAAAAACACCCATTATACTAGACGAAACCCCTGAGGTTATATCTACAAATTTCAGTTGGGGACTAATTCCATCGTGGGCTAAGGATAAGGATTTTAGAAAAAACACTCTTAATGCAAGAATCGAAACAGTTGACGAAAAACCCGCGTTTAAAAATATTACTAATAACCGATGCTTAATTATTGCAACTGCTTATTACGAGTGGCACTGGAACGACGCAAAAGGAAAAGAAAAAGTAAAATATCAAATTAATTCACAAGAGGATGAAATTTTTACGTTTGCAGGTCTACACAGCTCATGGAAGGACATTCAAACGGGAGAGCTTTTAAATACCTATACGATGTTGACCACGGAGGCTAATGAAACGATGAAATTTGTTCATAATATCAAACAAAGGATGCCGGTAATGCTAAAAAAAACGGATGAAAAGGCGTGGCTAGATCATTCTAATTTAATTAAAGACTTTGCTTATCCTTATCAGGCGAATTTGATTGCTTTACCCACTATTTAAGTTGAATATAGTGTCAAATACTTCCTTATCTTAGACTTTGATGTGACTAAATATCACTAAAAGTAATAATTGCCATTTCTTAAAAAATCATGTTAATTTATACTATTTGTCAATTACTTCAAAATTCTGCTTTGGCTTAAAATCTCCACCAACACTAACCGATGGAAACGCTTTTGTTTTCAATAATTAAAAGGTATTAGTACATAAATTAACCCGTTTACGGAAACCCGTAAAGAAATTGATGATTAAAAATTTACATTTGAAAAATATCAATCTTTATCGTACAAATAATTGAATTTTGCCTGTTTTAAACTCAATTTTTGCTTGATTTAAAAAACTAAAATTTATGAAAAAAATCCTATTAGGACTCTTATTATGTTTTTTTATTAGTGCACATTCTCAAACCATTTCCAAGCAAGTTATTGGAACAGCAGGAAAGACACAAACAAATTCAAACCTTAAGGTTTCTTGGACAACTGGTGAATCTGTAGTGGGTTTAATGACCGCTGGCGGCAATCAATTGGGAAATGGATACTATCCCGCTATGAATATTAGTGCTTTGAAAATTGAAGACAATGCTTTGGACTTACAAATAAAGATCTATCCCAACCCAACTTCGCAATTACTTTATGTTTCTCATCTTGATTTAAATTCCTTTTCAATAAACATTACGGATTTAAGTGGCAAACAAATTTATTCAGACACTATTAACAAAGACCAACCTTTGGATATTTCCAGCTATACACAAGGGATGTATTTGATAACAATTGAAAACAAAGAAGCGAACAAAAAAAACACCTATAAAATAATCAAGAAATAAAAAAATGAAAAAACTCTACACTTATTTAGCATTTATCGCGGCAATAGCAACATTTGCACAAGCTCCACAAGGTTTCAATTATCAAGCAACTGTACGTAACAGCTCTGGTGCATTAATTGTAAACCAAAACGTGAACTTCAAGTTTAATATTATGCAAAATTCCCCAACAGCTGTTCCTGTTTACTCTGAGACCCATTATGTTCCAACCGATGATTTGGGTGCTGTCAATTTAGTAATAGGACAAGGAACTCCCGCAACGGGAACTTTTGCTGGTGTTAATTGGGGTATTGGCAACTATTATATGGGTATTGAACTCAATATAGGCAGCGGCTTTGTAGCAATGGGAACTACCCAATTATTAAGTGTGCCGTATGCTTTGTATGCAAATAGTGCTGGAAACAATATAAAAAAGGGGAAAACTTCAATACTGCTTACGGGAAATATTACTAATGCTCAAGCGGCTGCGCAAATTGCAGTGGAAGCAGGGACTGATACGGAGAATATATATATATTAAGAACTACTGGAATGACAACATTGGATTTAAGTGCTATTACAAGTTTAATAAATTTGGTCATCACTGACAATATTAGTTTGTCAACAATAAATTTAAATAATCTTGAATATACGTACAATGATTTTGAAATTTATAGTAATAAAAACTTAAGCACTCTCTCTTTTCCTAAATTAATTGGAATTTATGGCTATGATATGGGAATTAGAAATAACAACGCATTAACATCTGTTTCACTCCCATCACTGTCGTATTCGCCAGACATTTACATCAGCACTAATCCTATGCTATCTTCTGTTAATTTTCAGTCATTTAGTGGTATTGAAAATAATTTTAGTCGTTTACAACTTGACCGTAATGCCTTACCTACCTCACAAATAAATACACTTTTAAATATATTTTTAAAAACTCTTCCAGCATCAGGAAAACAAATAAATTTAAGCGGTCAAACTCCTCCAGCTCCGCCTACAGGTCAAGGAATTATCGACAAAACAACGTTAGAGAATACTGGAAATTCTGTTTCTACAGATTAAATTAGACTTACAAAAAAATTCAAAATTTATAAACTTAGGAGAATAACTAACAACCCTTTCACGAATCTAAGGTCTGAAAGGGTTTTATATTTTAAAGTTCATATTTCCCTATCATCACAATTAATATCATTCCTAAACTTATTATCAAAAGGAGACCTTTGCTAAAAAGATAATTCCTACTTTTAAACCTTCAAAACACAATACAATTTTAAAACCCTAATGGCAGCAGAACAAAAACAAAAATTAGAACAACAACTTTGGAACATCGCAAATACCCTACGTGGGAAAATGGATGCTGATGATTTCAGGGATTATATATTAGGTTTTATTTTCTACAAGTACCTGAGTACTAAAATGGATTTGTATGCCAACACCATACTAAAACCAGACGGTTTAACTTTTCAACAAATAGAAGGACATCCTGACAAAGCACTATTGATGCAGGAAATAAAACAACTCGCCATTGATAAATTGGGATTTTTCTTGGAACCTTGTGATTTGTTTTCGGAATTAGCACGAAGAGGAAACGCAGGCGGAAAAAATAATTTCATTCTTGGGGATTTAGCCAAAGTATTGACGCACATTGAGCAAAGCACAATGGGTTCTGAAAGCGAAGAAGATTTTGGTAATCTGTTTTCCGACCTTGATTTAACTTCTCATAAACTAGGGAAATCCGAAGCCGACAAAAACGAACTCATCGTAAAAGTCTTGGTGCATTTAGATGAAATTGATTTTGATTTAGAAAATACCGATAGTGACGTTTTGGGTGATGCCTATGAATATTTAATAGGACAGTTTGCCAGTGGAGCAGGCAAAAAAGCGGGAGAATTTTACACCCCACAACAAGTAAGTAGCATTTTGGCACAACTGGTAACGGTGGGCAAAGACAAACTCAAGAGCGTTTATGACCCAACATGTGGTTCTGGTTCGTTATTGTTGCGTGTAGCCAAAGAAGTAAAAGACGTGAGTGCTTTTTACGGGCAGGAGATGAACCCTACGACTTACAACTTATGCCGCATGAACATGATTATGCACGATGTGCATTACAAGCGATTTGATATAAAAAACGAAGATACTCTGGAACGCCCACAGCATTTTGATATGCGTTTTGAAGCCATTGTTGCTAACCCTCCTTTTTCTGCAAATTGGAGTGCCAGTCCCTTGTTTATGAGCGATGACCGTTTCTCGGCTTATGGGAGACTCGCACCAAGTAGCAAAGCCGATTTTGCCTTTGTGCAACACATGGTACACCAGCTTGCCGATAACGGAACTATGGCAATCGTTCTCCCTCATGGCGTTTTGTTTCGTGGCGGTGCAGAAGGACACATACGGGAATATTTGATAATGGAAAAGAATTACTTGGATGCCGTAATCGGTTTGCCAGCCAATATTTTTTACGGAACGAGTATCCCGACATGTATTTTGGTACTGAAGAAAAAACGAACTAATACACAAAATATTTTGTTTATAGATGCCAGCCAGCACTACGAAAAGGTGAAAACCCAAAACGTGTTGCGTACCGAGGATATTGATAAAATTATAAGCACCTACGAAAACAGAACCGAAGAAGAAAAATACAGCCACCTTGCTCCTTTGAGCGAAGTTGTTACCAATGATTACAACCTAAACATTCCCCGTTATGTAGATACGTTTGAAGAAGAAGACGCGGTAGATTTAATTGCTATAACTACCCAATTAAGAGTTTTGGCCACTCAAGGCGAAAATACCGATGCTACCATTGCTGAGTTTTGTATGGAATTAGGAATTGAAACCCCATTTTAATGAGTACAGCAACTTTACAAATTGAAAAGAAAAAAACGTTGGTGCCACAATTGAGGTTTCAGGAGTTTGAGGGGGAGTGGAAAAATAAGTCAATGAGAGATTTTACTAAAATAAATCAAGGACTCCAAATTCCAATTTCAGAAAGATTCTATGAAAAATCGGCTGATAATTATTTTTATATTACCAATGAATTTTTAAGAAAAGATTCGGCAAAAAGTTTTTTCATTAAAAACCCATCTGCTTCTGTGATTTGTTATGAAGATGACATATTAATGACTCGAACAGGTAATACTGGTCAAGTTGTAACTGGCGTTCATGGGGCCTTTCACAATAATTTTTTTAAGATTAAATATGATGAAACTTGTGATAAATGGTTTTTATATTTTTTCTTAACTTCTCATAAAACTCAACATACTATTCTAAAATTAGCTGGAGCATCAACAATTCCAGATTTAAATCATGGTGATTTTTATAAAATAACGCTAAACATCCCAACCTTACCCGAGCAACAAAAAATAGCTTCTTTTTTAAGTGCGGTTGATGAAAAAATACATCAACTTTTCCGTAAAAAGGAATTGTTAGAACAATACAAAAAAGGCGTAATGCAAAAATTGTTCTCAGGTAAATTGAGGTTTAAAGATGAGAATGGAGATGATTATGCGGATTGGGAAGAGAAGAGAATTAGTGATTATTTTCAAATCAAAGCGGGCGGGGATGTAAATTTAGAAAATTCAAGCAAAATAAAAACCGAAAAATTTAAATATCCTATATACGCAAATTCTGAAAAAGCAAAAGGATTATATGGTTATTCTGATTTGTATAAAATTGATTATAATTGTATAACAGTTACTGGGAGAGGAGCATTAGGTATAGCAAATGCTAGATTTGAAAAATTTTATCCAATTGTTCGTTTATTAATTTTGAAGCCTAAAAAAAACATAGATGTTTTGTTTTCACAATATGCTTTAAATCTTATTAATATATATCCCGAAAGTACTGGAGTGCCTCAATTAACAGCACCACAATACTCATCATATTTAATTTCATTTCCTTGCCTTGAAGAACAACAAAAAATCGCCAACTTTTTATCAAGTATTGATGCTAAAATAGAAAGTACCAGCCAACAACTCAATCAAACGCAAAGCTTTAAAAAAGGTTTATTGCAGCAACTATTTGTATAAAAACCTCTAACTATGGAATTATTAAAAGAATCACAGCACAGTTTTATTCAAAATGAGATTTGGATGCTAACTTTTGGAGCTGCTTTCCAAAGGGCAAACATTTACAATAAAACAGCTTCTGAAGAGCAAAGAGGTTATTTTAAAACCATGACTAGAGGGTTTATTGAGAATGTCGTTATAGACAGCTACAAAACTGGAAAGGTAAGCGATGAGCAGCACGTTGAAAACATAAAAGGTATCAGTGAGTACAGTTCTAATTTTTCAGAAATCTTTCAAGAAGGGAAAATCAACTTTGGCATCGCTCAAAAAATATTAAATCTATACCTAAAGTACATGTGGTCGCTAGGGCATATTCAGGAACCGCCTCATTTTCCAATAGATAGAATTATTCAAAGCAAATTAATAGGGCATACAAGACAATTAGGAATCAAACCAATTGCACTAAAGCCGTGGACACAATTTAATGATGAAAAGCATTATTTAGAAGTGATTAACAGTGCCAGAGATTTAATACTGAATAATGTATCTTTTGCCAAACACAGCTTAGCAGAGTTGGAATTATTATTATTTGATAGAAGATAAAAATGGGGCATCAATCTGAAGCGATATTAGAAAAGAACTTAATCAGGCAATTGCGTGGTTTAGATTATGGGTCTGTACTAATTCAGGATGGTACTGCTTTGGTTTGCAACTTAAAAAGCCAATTAGAAGTTTTTAACGAAAGCACTTTTACTGCCAAAGAGTTTGATGCTATTATCAATCATTTAGCCAAAGGCAATGTTTTTGAAAAAGCCAAAACGCTACGTGACCGCTTTCAATTAACCAAGGAAGATGGCACTTCATTTTATGTTCGTTTTTTTAATGCGGAAGATAATAGCAAAAATCTGTTTCAAGTTACCAATCAAATTAGTCTGGAAGGAAGCTACAAGAACCGTTTTGATGTCACGCTTTTGGTCAATGGTTTGCCATTGGTGCAAATAGAATTGAAACGTTCGGGTATCGAAATAAAAGAAGCTTTCAATCAAATCAATCGCTACCAAATGCATTCGTTTTGGAGCAATCATGGTTTGTTTCACTACGTGCAATTGTTTGTGATAAGTAATGGAGTCAATACCAAATATTTGGCAAATAACAAATTGCAATCGGTCAAGCAAACCTTCTTTTGGGCAGATGATAAAAATAAAAACATCACCGAGTTAACCGAGTTTGCAGCAGCTTTCCTAAACCCCAATCATTTAGGCAAAATGGTGGCGCATTATATCGTGATTAACGAAACCCATAAAGTGATGATGGTGTTGCGTCCGTATCAATATTTCGCTACAGAAGCGATTATTCATCAAGTTAAAAATGCTAGCGACAACGCCTATATTTGGCACACGACAGGTTCGGGTAAAACCCTAACTTCTTTCAAGGCAAGCCAAATCGTGATGGAATTGCCAGAGGTGTACAAAGTAGTTTTTGTAGTCGACAGAAAAGATTTGGATTACCAAACGATGACCGAGTTCAATGCTTTCAAAAAAGACAGTGTCGATGTCACGGATAATACCCAATCGTTGGTACGACAATTAACGGATAACACGAAGTTGGTTTTAACGACTATTCAAAAATTAAACAATGCCGTTTCCGAACGTTTTGCAGGTAAAATTGAAGCGTTACGACACAAGAAAATCGTATTTATATTTGATGAATGCCACCGTTCCCAGTTTGGCGAAACGCACGACAGGATTACCAAATTTTTTGATAAAAGCCAGTTAATCGGTTTCACGGGAACACCCATCTTTGCAGACAACGCTTCCAAGAATGATTTAGGGAAACGCACTACCAAAGATTTATTTGGCAACTGCCTGCATAAATACGTGATTACAGATGCCATTCGGGATGAAAACGTATTGCGTTTTGGGATCGAATATGTGGGGAAATACAAAAACAAGAGCAAAGCTTTTATCGACATCGAAGTAGAAGACATTGACAAGCAAGAAGTGTTGAACTCGGAAAAGAGAATTAACAAAATTGTCGATTACATTATTGCTTATCACAATCAAAAAACGTTTAGCAGGGATTACTCCGCGCTGCTGGCGGTAAGCAGTATCGATAATGTGATTCAATATTACGACCTTTTTCAGCAAAAGAAAGCAGCAGGAGAACACGATTTGCGTATTGCCACTATTTTTACTTACGGCACAAACGAAGATTCAGACGAAGCACGGGATTTTCTTCCTGAAGATTATGATGAATTTGATTTCGCTGCCGAACCACAAACAATCTATAAATCTAAACATACCCGAGACAAACTTGAAGGCTATATGGCCGATTACAATACGATGTATGGCTCTAGCTATTCGACCAAGGACAGCGAATCTTTTCAAAAATATGCCCAGAACATAAGCAAGCGATTGAAAGACCGTGAAAAGGAAAACTTCAACGATGAGAAAGACCGTTTAGACATTGTTATCGTTGTAAATATGATGCTTACGGGCTTTGATGCCAAAAAAGTAAATACGCTTTATGTGGATAAGAATTTGAAGCAACACGGCTTGATTCAAGCTTTTTCGAGAACCAATCGGATATTGGGAGAACAGAAGTCGCAAGGGAACATATTGTCCTTTAGAAACCTCAAAAAAGCCACCGATGAGGCCATTACTTTGTTTTCGAATAAAGAAGCCATTGAAGTTGTTACTATGCCCGATTACGAAGCCATTGCGGAGAAGTTTGACGAAGCATTGAAACTCTTGCGGGAAATAACACCCACCTATCAAAGCGTCAATGATTTGGAAAGCGAGGAGGATGAAGCGCAGTTTGTACAGGCGTTCCGAAAGTTAATGCGGGCGATGAACGTATTGCAATCCTACACCGATTTTGATTGGGAGGACTTAACAATTGCAGAGCAGGAATTCGAAGACTACAAAAGCAAGTACTTAGACTTGTACGAAAAGGTCAAACGAGATACCGAAAAACAAAAAACTTCGATTCTCGATGACATTGATTTTGAACTGGAGTTAATCCACAGAGACCAAATTAACGTGGCATATATCCTGAAATTGTTAGCCCAATTGAAAGGAACAAAAACTCAATCGGCGGCAGTTGTACAAAGAAAAGCCATTATTGATTTATTGGGAGGTGATATTCAGTTAAGAAGCAAACGGGAACTGATTCAGAAATTCATTGATGAGAATATGCCACGCATCAAAGACGGCGACAACATTGAAGACGAATTTGAAAAATTCTGGCAAGACCAAAAAGTACTCGCATTGGGCAAACTGTGCGAAGACGAGCATCTCGACAAAGCGCAATTCAAATCTTTAATCGATGCCTACATCTACAGTGGTCGTGAACCCATAAAAGATGAGGTTTTTCAGTGTTTAGATAATAGACCTAGCATCTTACAGGCCAGAGTAATTGGTGATAGGATTATTACAAAAATGAAGGAGTTTGTGGAGGTTTTTGTGAAGGGGATAGTGGCTTAGGGAAGTAAATTTATGAAAGAAAAACAAGCATTTTTTGCAGCAGGTTTTAATAGAAACGTCTTAAATATAAAATAAAAAAATGAGTACAAAACTTGATCAATTATATTCGTTAAGAAAAAATTTTACTATTATAGGATTAACCGGTAGGACAGGAAGCGGTTGTTCTGATTTAGCAAACCTTTTATCAAAACCTTTTAATGAAAATAAATTAATTAGGAATCCAATTAGTTTAGGAACTACAATTTTTCAAAGAAAATATCAGATTGTATATAATTATACTGAGCAAAACTGGAAGCAATATAATGTAATTGAGTATAAAAAAGTTTTATTTTTGCTTTTACTACCTAAATTATATAGAACTCCAAAAAACACGCTTTTATTCGATTACTACAGATACAAACTAGCTACTGAAACTTCTGATGAAAAAATAAATGCTGTCAAATTAAAAATCAAAAGTCTAGTTTTGGCAAATAAAACATTAATTGAAAAAATAATTGAAATTGGAGATTTGACAAAAGTTAGAACCAAAAAGAAGTTAAATTTATTGAATGAGGTTTTCTGGGGAAGTGAATTTAATAAACTAGCAGACGATGTTAATGAATATCTAAAAAAAGAAGGTGAAATTGAGCGTATAATGTTGCTTCACCACACTGCAAATAATTTTAGAAAATCTGGCGGACCATTTAGTACAAAAAATTCTGATCCCCAACACATTTATACTATTGCTAATGTTATAAATAGAATAATTAAAGCTACAAAACAAGAAGTTAAAAATGAACAATGTCAAATTGTAATTGATTCATTAAGAAATTCATTAGAAATTAATTTTTTTAAAGAAAGATTTTCCGCCTTTTACCTAATTGCTGTTAAAAATGATGCACGAAAAAACAGATTAATTGAGCTACATCAAAAAAGTGAAATACAAATTGTTGACCGATTATTAGAGATTGATGAGGATGAATACAAATCTACCGATTATCAAAGGGGAATATTTTATACACCCGATGTTCAAAATTGTATACAAATTTCTGATTATCATGTAAATAATAATATATTCCAGTCTGTTTTAAGTTCGAAAGAGGACAGTCAATTATATAATTCTTGTTTCTTTTCAAAAGATGAGCAACTAATGAAGTTACAAGCGTTAATTCAGCAACCTGGCATTATTACGCCTGACCCTACTGAGCGAGTTATGCAAATAGCTTATACCGCTAAATTAAATTCAGGTTGTATTTCAAGACAAGTTGGTGCTGTTGTAACTGACAATGAATATTCAACTAAAGCCATAGGATGGAATGACGTACCGAAAGGAGCAATTCCTTGTTCGGTTAGAAACGTTAAGGATATTTCCTCCGATAAAAGTTTTGGTTTTACAAAGTTTGAATTAGGAGAAGGGCTTAAGGAGACAGAACAAATTAATACAGATCAAGCAGACAATTTACTGGATAATGAATCCAAAAAATTTAATCAGTTTGTTAAGGCGAATTTTAACGAAACAACTTTACCTGAATCAGAATTAGGTGGTAGAAATTGTCCTTATTGCTTTAAAACAGCCTATAATGCATTCTCAGGAGAAAAAAATCAGGTTCATACTCGATCGCTACATGCAGAAGAAAATGCTATGATGCAAATATCAAAAAGTGGTGGGCAAGGCTTAAGAGATGGATTCCTTTTTACTACTGCTAGCCCTTGTGAATTATGTGCAAAAAAAGCCTATCAATTAGGGGTACGTACAATATATTACATTGATCCTTATCCAGGTATTTCAAGGAATCATATCCTTAAAAGTAACGAGAAGACTGATCCGAAAATGGTCCTGTTCTCAGGAGCAGTTGGAAAAGCGTATCACAAGCTATATGAGCCTTTTCTTTCTCAAAAGGATGAATTAGCTTTACTAACTAATTTTAAATTAGAATCACCTAAGGATGTAAAAGCTAAATCACTAAAAGAAATTTTAAAAAAGGAGTTTAGTAATAATAAAGGTTTATTAGAAAAAATCGAAAAAAAATTTAGTGATAATGGAGATGGCTTTGATGAATTTATTCAATTTGTTGAAAACGGGCTAAATCAATAATACATATCGTAAAAATCGTGAAGTAAAAAAAGAATTATTTTAATTTCTCCTTATTTACAAATACCCCGATGGCGCGGATATGTCCCACAACGGTTAACGCGGATGTAAAATCCGTGCCCACAAACAAAATAAAATGATTAAATAAATTAAACTATTAATTCCTAAAAACGATCCTATGAAATTTATATATAGAATACCATCCATCGCCAAAAGAATTGCGGCAGGAACTTCGGAAAAAAGAATCGTGAAAAATGAATTAGGGTTAAAAGCACCTCGAGGATATGGATGGTTAACCAATCTGAACAAATTTTTATACAACAAGGGCTTAAAAAACAAAGTCAATTTAAGTAAAGGCCTTAAAAATATCCTCTAAATCATTATTATAGAGACCCTCTGTTTTTAGTTCTTCATCTGTTTTACCTTCGGTCATATCCCATACCCTTGCATTAATGCCCATTGCAATTAATGATGGTATTTTACCGTAAATAATATTCACTGCATTTTCGCTCATATCCGGAATAATAAGGACAGTGTGACCAATTAGTGGGAGAAGTTTGTTTTTAGTAAGTCCATTGATTCCACCGTAGGAAATCCAAATATATTCAGGAAGATTTATATACCCAACAATGGCAGTTTTCTGGCTCTCGACAAGAATAACTGTCTTTTTTCCTTTTAGATTGTCATACAAGAGGTGCTCACCAAAAAGGCAAGAGTAATAGCCTTCTTCATTTTTATAGGGTACTTTAAATTGATTGTTCCTTTTTCCGTTTTCATTGTAATAGGATATTTTTGCTTTTTGCACTTGTAAGTCCGTATTGATCTCCCAGAAAATAGTTCCCCCATCTTTACTTGTGCCTAAAGCGTAAATTTCCTTGGCATCATTCACTTTTTCATTGCAATATTTTTTGCGGAGATATTGTAATAGGTTGTTTTCAGGAATAATGTGGAAGCACTCCCAAATAGTACTTTCTGGAATGTACTTTATGTCCTTTGCAATGTCTTTTTGTTGTTGTACAACGGAATGGGAATAGCTTTGTAAAATACTTGTAATGGGCTCATATTTACTTTGAACGTCATTCCAAATAAATTCATTTCCGTTTTCATCCTTATAAAGAGTAGGAGGCAAGCTCGTTTTGCCACAAGAGTGACAATAGCCATATATTTCTGGTAGGTCAATAAAAGTGCTGAATTTACCATCTTTGTTGCTTTTACTGCAACAAGGAGTAGTTAGATTTAGGTCTCTTTTTTTATTGTACTGATATTCTATAATTACTTTATGTAAGGCCATTTATTTTAATTTATTGACGCAACTTGCAACTTTATATTTTGATTTAATCTAGTGTAAAACAATGTAAATGTGTTGTTTATAGCTATTTTTACAGTATTGTTAAGTTGCAGGTTGCATTGCGTTAATTACTTTATTCCAGTGTCTTGAGATGGTTGCCTTGTCTTTTCCTGTAATTGCAACAACATCTTTTTGTGTAGCATTATTTTTTATAGCAACTTTGATAATTTCATCAATAGTAACTTCTGTCTCAGTTTTAGAAATATTTTCTTCAAGTATGATTTTAAAATTAGTGAAGTAAAACTCATTGACGAGTATTGCAGTTTCTAATGTTTCGACTGTAATTGGCTTTCTAAAATCATCGGTGTCGGCATTTTCTATTAAATGAACAAGAAGGACCAGCTTATGAATATTGATGAGCATTTTAGCCATGTATTCACGACTGTAATCCATTAGCTTGCTTTGCTTGTTTATTAAATCTTGTGAGTAGTCAAACATTCTATTTTGCGCGTCGCTATCGAGGCTTAATGTTAAGCAATCCATTTCATAAGCGGTTTCAATATCAATACGATAGTTTAACAATTTGAGAAGGGAAGAAGAGTATCTCTTTAGTGTTGCGTCAGCTATCTTAATAGTCGACAGCTTGTCATTACTAGTCAATTTATAGGTAAATAGAAAACGATCTATCAAACCACTTTCCAGATTACCATCAGCAAATAATTTAGGAATAAACTGGGTTTGAATTGATCCCATTAAGGTTGGATAGGACTTATCTATTCTATAGCTATCAGTTGTCTTCCTAGAAATGTCAATATGTTTATTTGTGTTTCCCTGTAAAAAAAAGGTGCGCCAAGCTGACCCCTCATTACTATTTTTGTTGGCCATTTTTTGTACCAAATTATAGAGCTCATCTATGAAAATCCCAATAGAGTATTGATTTTTATAATGAACATACTGAGCTGACTCTATAGTAGCATCTTGTAAAAACAATTGTTTTCTTATTGTTTCATAACTGGGGTCGTCAATTTTGTTATTTTTATATTCATTGTAATTGGTGTTGTCGTAGTCGTGTAAAGGCTGGGTGGCTAAATCCATGGCAGGAGACTTAATGTCACCTCGACTGCCTACAATTGCAAAATACAAGTTTGAATAATTGCTGTAGCCCATCGCATCAATCGAAAAAGCTAAACCAGCTGCATTGCTGTAGGCAAATAATATGGAACTAAACAAGTACTCCTTTGGAATTCGTTTGTGCTTAAACGCATCATTAATAATGTTTTTAATGGGGGAGGGCATCGATGCAATTATTTGCTCTAACTGATTTTTAGCAATTTCTTTGTTTGTAAGAACAGTATTATCAATACTGTTTTTGATATCGTTAATATTTTTTAGCTCCATGACTTATTGGTTTAATTAGATAAACAAGACTTTTCGTTTGCAGATCGTAAAAAGGCCTAGCGCCATCAAATCTATCCGGCAAATTTTTTATGGGATGATGCTGAGTCATTAAAAGCTGCTTAACTTCTTTAATATCCTTTTTAGTTGCGGGCTTATTTTCTTCTTTTGTAAAAATGTTTGTTAAAGCATTTACCGCGAGAGTCCCAGCAGCAGCATTTCCAACTCCTGCCCAACTCATCGTTTCAGATTTTTTTTCTTCTGTATTTTTACTTTCTGTAGAGGGTACGTTTAATCCTGTAATCTTTCTAATTACAAAAGCTCTAGTCCTACAACTGTTGCTACAATATTTTTGTTTTAGTCGTCTACTAGGCTTGTAATCTTTGCTACAGTACTGACATACATATAAATAATTTTCCATTGTTCGTTATTATTACGTTAGATTGACGATTAAAGCAGTCGGTTTTTAGATAAATACTCGTTGGCTTTGATTTCAATTTCAGATTTTGAGTTTTGTTTGCCGCTTATAACCCAATCTAATACTTCAGATTTTAGGAAATAAAGTCGTTTTGCTTTCTTGTGATATGGAATTTTGTTGTGATGTACGAGGCCATAAACAGTTGCTTTAGCCAAGTTGATGAGTTTTGCAGTTTCATCTATGTTTAAGAAAATAATATCCTCCTGTGGGGTTGGAGTATTTATATTCTTGATAATGTTTTCAGAAACTCTTTCTGAGATTACTTTAATTAGTTCTTCAAATAGAACGTTGAAATTTTTCATAATTTTTACAGTTTTTTTATTATGACCCAAATTTATTGGTGTAACTATGAAAATAGTATGCTCTATAGTATTGATATAGTATTGATATAGTATTGATATAGTATTGATATAGTATTTTTATATATCTGTAATACTGCGTTTTATGTTTTTTATTTTTATTTAAAGCTAAAAAAAAACAGCTATTTATATTTAGCTGTTATTTGTTTTACTGCGATTTATTTCGTTTTTCAGTTGATTTTACTTTTTATTAAGTTTATAATTTTATTGATATTACTTAATCCGAAAGGTTCAAGTTTTATTATTATTGCATTAATAAAAACTCTTTTTTCTGAAACACCATAGTAGTCAACCCCTTTATATATTTTATCATAAAATCTGTTGTTATTCGATCCTAGTGTAAAAATGGATAAGTCGGTTATATTGTTTGTAATTAACATTAGTTTTGAGTATTCAGGTAAAGAGATTTTTATTGGTGAATTGTAATATGCATGTAAAAGAAATATTTTTTCATCTTCTGAAAACTTACTAATATTAAATAGTAGTATTTCTTTGGCTTTATCCATTTTATTTTTGGTTTCAATTTTACTTTCGTTATTTAAATTGAAAAGAATAGTTTCCGCAGATTGAATTTGATTTTCCTGTGGATACAATTTTTTGAATGTCGGAGTATCTTCTAAAGCTAGATTTCCATAAGTTGTAATTACAAAATCAGTAAAATCATTCAGTTCAAACATCTTCTCAAATAATTTAGAGTGATAATTAAACAATCGACTTATTTCTTTTAATGCATGTAAAGACGCTAAATCAAACACAAAGCTTTGAAATGAATAATTTGGTGGTAATTCATCTTCATTTAACTTTAAATACTCGGGAAAAACATCGTTTTTTAGAGTTAGTTCAATAGCATTTTCGCTGTAACAACTTAGTGATTTTTTATATGTTACCTCTAAAAGTGACAAACTTTTATTGGATGTAATATCACTTATATTAATAAGTTCTTGATTATTTTTGATTATTGCATTTAAAGCAAAATTGAATGTCCTAGTTTCAGTTTTGAATCTAATTAAAGTTTCTTCAACGTTATTTTGAACTTCATTATACGTTTTGTGATAGGAATTGTCATAGGTACTTTTATAGTCCATCGAGTTTCAAGTTTATTCGGTTAGCGGCAATTATTTTATTTTTGTCCATTACTTTAGTGTAAATCTGTGTGGTTGAAACGTTTTTATGGCCTAGAAGCTTTGAAACAGTATAGATGTCTGTTCCATTCGCTAATTGCAAGGTGGCGTAGGTGTGTCTAAAGTTATGAAATGAAATTTTCTTTGTTATGCCAGAATCACTAAGCCATTTTTTTAGTGGTCGTGTAATTTCGGAGTACTTGAGCTCTCCAAAAACAAGTTCACTCTCTTTTGCCTGTAAGTTTATAATACTTAGAACACTTTCTGAGACTGGATGATTATACAAGTTTCCCGTTTTTTTTTCTCGTACTTTTATATACCCCCTTTGATGGATATCAGAATAAATATTACAAAAGGGGAGGGTTTGTATGTCAACGAACCGTAAACCTGTTAAGGCTGAAACAAAAGCCATATGTTTTAGTCTTGGAAAACTGCAGTTAGTATTCCATAAAAGCTCCAACTCTTTTTCTGATAAGTATTCTCGATACGTTTCTTCTTCCTTTATAAATTCAGCACCATCGGCAAGATTATGTTCAATAATTTTACTCTTATGAGCCTTTTTAAGCACTAATATGAAGTTTTTGTAATAGGAAGAAGCAGTGTTGACTGATAATTTTTTAGCGTTGGTACGTAAATTTTGTGTTTCAAGTAAAAAAGTCCGGTACCTCGTAACGTGCTTTTCATTTAAAAAGTGAGACTGTAATGTCTCGCCTGTAAAAGCTTTAAAGTAGTTCAAGGAAGCATTCCAAACAGAGTGATTTGATTTTGCTCCTTTCTCACTGTATTCATCGACCACAGAGGCGTAAAACTGGATAAAATCGACATTGTAAGTAATGTTTTCTTTAAAGCCATATTCTTTATCTCTAACTTGTGTGAGTCTTTTGGCCCGTATCAGGTCTGCAAAAGCCAATGTAGATTTGTTGTGTGCCTTTTCAGTTTCGTCTTTAGGCTTGTCAAAAACTTTAAGACCTAAAAACTCTCTCCTGGATTCTTTTCCAGTTTTTGGATTAATGATAGCAGGGAAGTAGTCCAAGAACAAACTTGACTTGTTGTTTGCTAATACTTTTTTTCGTAAAGTAACATTTGCCATATTCTTTGTTATTTAATTAAAAATGGAATCAATATCTTCTTTTCTTACAAGGGTGTATTTACCCTGTTTTTTTTTAGGTATTTTGAACCTAATAATAAGGTTATATAAGGCTGCGCTAGATATATTAAATTTTTTCTGTGCTTCTTGAATAGTATAGGAGTTATCAAGGTTTATTTCAATCTCGGTGCTTTCTTTACTTCTTTTAATCTGTTTCAAATTATTGTCAAAATAAGCATCGATATCTTTTCTTCTGATGAGTGTTTTTCGGTCTGAAAAGCTAAAAGAGTTGATTTCCTTTCTTTCTATTAAGCGATAGATTGTTTTGGTCGACATGTTTAATAGTTGTGACGCATCTCTCACGGTCAAAAAATCTTTGTTCTTTACTTCTTCAATTTTGACAAGAGACTTTTCGTTAACCTTGGATAAAGTTTCCAAATTACTATCCTTAATTTTTAAGTTTCGGACGAGCATTTTGTTGTTCCTGCCATTGCATATAGTTGAGCAAAATCGGGTACGAGTTGTCTTGGCAATAAATGAATTATTGCAATATTCACAGACACGATTTACGCTTAAATTGGAGCTCATTAGTTAGTATAATAAAGAGTGATTATATGAATTAAATAGAATTAAGGGTAAATAAGGGACATAATCTGTCTACTTTCATTCAAAGATAATAAATAACTTTAATGAGGTACAATATCGGTACAAAAAAAGCAAAAATAAGCAAAACCAAATCAAAATAAAAAAATATAAAAAAATAAAAAACCCTTGATTTACAAGGGCTTTAGTGTGTATTGTTTTTGGATGTTTTGTTAAAAATCGCCTATTTATTTTCCGATGCAGAAATTAGCAAAAATATTACCTAACAACTCATCATTAGTAACCTGTCCGGTAATCATTCCAAATTGATATAGTGCTTCTTTAATATCAAGAGCCATCAAATCGCTGGATAAGTTAGTTTCAAGTCCAAATTTTACTTTTTTGATTTCTTCTAAAGCTTTTATTAGCGAATCGTAATGCCTAGTATTAGTTACGATTGTTTCATTATTGCGCAAAGCACCCGTGTTAACAAACGCAAGTAATCGATTTTTTAAATCCTCAACTCCCAGTTTTTCTTTTGCGGAAATTAGCAAGATTTCTGGAATTTCCGATTTCAAATTTTCAATTTCGATTTCTTTTAATTTGTCGGCTTTGTTACCAATGATTACAAGAGGTTTTAACGGAAACTGATGTTTAATTTTTTCCAGTTCCACTTTTAACTTTAGACCTGAAACTTTAAACTCCGAACTGTCAAAAAGAAAAACGACAACTTGCGCTTGTTCAATTTTTTCGAATGTTTTTCGAATCCCGATGCTTTCCACTACATCTTCCGTTTCCCGAATTCCAGCGGTGTCTATGAATCTAAAACCGATTCCACCAATCACTAATTCATCCTCAATTGTATCACGCGTTGTTCCCGCAATTTCTGAAACAATGGCGCGTTCTTCATTCAATAAGGCATTCAAAAGAGTCGATTTCCCTACATTGGGTTCACCCACAATAGCCACAGGAATTCCGTTTTTGATAACATTTCCCACAGCAAAAGAATCAATCAGACGTTTCAGTACAAACTCAATTCTATTCAGTAATTCATGAAATTGTGTTCTATCGGCAAATTCAACATCTTCTTCAGCAAAGTCGAGCTCAAGTTCAATTAGGGAAGCAAAATTCAAGAGTTCTTCCCGCAGTTTAGCTATTTCATTAGAGAAACCACCACGCATTTGTTGCATCGCAATCTGGTGTGAAGCTTCATTATCGGAAGAAATTAAATCGGCAACGGCTTCTGCCTGAGATAAATCCAATTTTCCATTTAAGAAAGCTCGGAGTGTAAATTCACCTGGATCAGCCATTCGGCAACCTTTGCGAAGCAATAATTGAATGATTTGCTGTTGAATGTAAGTTGAACCGTGGCATGAAATTTCAATCGTATTTTCACCAGTATAGGAGTTTGGTCCCTTGAAGATGGACACTAGAACTTCATCCAAAGTTTTGAAATCATCCATAATATGTCCTAGATGTAATGTATGCGTTTTTTGTGTCGTTAATTCTTTATTCTTTATCGATTTAAAAACAGAATTTCCAATAGTAATGGCGTCTTGGCCGGAAATCCGAATAACGGCTATAGCTCCCGCTCCCGAAGGAGTGGCCAATGCCACTATGGAATCGTGAGGTATCATAATTTATGTAATTTTATGCAAAAGTAAGTAAAATTGAGTACGCATCAATAAGTACGAGGCAAACCATTAACTTTTTTTTTTGTTAAAAATTTGCCAAAGTGATAATTATCATATTCTCTTACGTTTCTGTTTTGTAATTTTATATAACATTGATTTATAGTTAATTGCCTTCTCATGAAAAAAATTTTATTCCCAACCGATTTTTCCCATGTCTCTAACAATGCATTCATTTATGCGTTAAAATTGGCTGATTCTATTAATGCTGAAATCATAACAATGCATGTTTATCATTTGCCACAAGCAAATTATATTAATGTTTCGGAGTATTTACATGAAATTTATGATGTTACGGAGTTAAGTAATTTTGAAAACTATAAAGATGAAGTTCCCGTTCTAAGAAGAATTGCTGAAGAAAATAATTTGGATCATGTAAAAATCAGCCATGTTTTGATTTTAGGAAATTTAATTGAAGAAATACAAAAAATCACTAAGCACGAGTTTATTGATTTTATTGTGATGGGAACTAAAGGAGCAACTGGACTTAAAGAAACATTTTTAGGAACAGTAGCTACAAAAATAATGAACAATGTCAAAGCAGTTGTTTTGGCTATTCCAGAACGTTGTAAATACGAACCGGTAAAAAATTTGCTTTTTATCACTGAATACCAAGCGGATGACACGCAATCTTTTCTAAAAGTTAAGGCTTTGGCCAAGGTATTTCAAACTCATATTGACTGTCTTCGAGTAAAACCCCAAAACCGTGAAGATGACAATAATAACATGAGGAATTGGGAAGAATTAATTGATAATCAAAATATTAAGTTGCACTCTGTTACAGGAAATGATGTGGAAGGGATTATTTTAAACTTTATTGATTCACATAAAATCAATATGATTGCGATGCATGTACATCATAAAAATTTCTTTGAAAAACTATTTGAAATCAGCCTCTCAAAAAAATTGGCGTTTCATATTAATATTCCTATTTTGGCTATTCATGAATGAAAGTATTCTACTCTGAATACGCTGAAAAATAAAGTTTAATAATTTATTTTGGTAAACAAATTATTTTAATACGTAAAAAAAATGAAAAAAATTTTATTTCCGACCGATTTTTCTACAGTGGCCACAAATGCCTTTGTTCATGCATTAGAATTTGCAAATATTGTCCAAGGCGAACTCATTTTGTTGCATACATTTCAATTGCCAGTATATGACAATCAGTTTTTCCCGGAAAACTACGCCGTCATTTATAATTCATTAGAGTTAGCTCAATTTGATATGTTTAAGGACGAACTCCCAAAATTGCGAGCCATAGCTCAAGAGCGACATCTTGACAAAATAAAGATGTCTCATAGATTAATGGATGGAGATTTACTTCATAATATTAAAAAATCTATAAAAGAAGATAAAATTGATTTTGTAATCATGGGTACTTCCGGAGCGACAGCTTGGGATGCTTTTTTTGTGGGTACCAATACCGGCTCTGTAATTTCTGGAATTGACGTTCCGATGTTGTGCGTGCCCGCGGAAGCAAAATTTAAGAAAATTGAAATTATAGGATTCACGACCCGTTTTAGAATGAAAGACAAAAAAGCTTTAAAAATGGTGTTGGATATTGCAAAAAAAACAAAAGCGAAAGTCAAATGTTTGTATGTAAAAACCAGTGATTCGGATGTTCCAAAAGAGACAGTTGCTGCATGGGAAGATGAATTTATTAATGAACCCGTTGAGTTTTTTGTAATTAATAGTGATGAAGTCAAAGAGACGATTTTAGATTTTATCATGTACAAAGAAATAGATTTTTTGACAATGCTCACTTATAAAAGAGGGTTTTTTGAGGGCATTTTCAAACCTAGTTTAACCAAAAAAATTGTCACTAATTTTGAAATTCCAATTTTAGCGATTCATATTGATTGATACAGTTTAAATTCAATTGAAATCTTGAATTCTATTTAGTATAGCATCGCCATTGCCTTTTAATTTAGACTTCAAAGTAATCTATTTCGTTATATTTGCAATTCATTAATTGAATTATGGAAATATACAAAACAAAAAAGATACGCTTTTCAACAGCATTGACTGCAATCAATAAAAAGTACAATAGTATAAGTATTTTAAGACTTCTTTCTATTGTACTTTTTTTGGTTTCTATTTATTTCTACATCAAAAACAGTGAAATTATTTTCATAATTGCCGCCATTTTTCTTTTTGGACTATTCGTTGTATTGATGCGCATTCATTCTAAATTAGTTTTCGAAAAACATGTCAGTCAAGCCTTACTTGATATAAATGAAAATGAAATTTCTTATTTGGAAAGAAATAAAATCCCTTTCGAAAACGGACAGGAATTCAATGATTTTCACCATCCGTATGCCTATGATTTAGATATTTTTGGCGAGCATTCTTTGTTCCAAAACTTAAATAGGACCGCTACATTTATTGGAAAAAAAACATTCGCAAACCAGCTTTTATCAATTTTGCCAAATGATGAGATTATCAGAAATCATAAAGCTGTTAAAGAATTATCCGAAAAATTAGATTGGCGTCAGGAATTTTTGGCTTTCGCCAAAATAAGCAATGACAGTCAATCGAATTATGAGACTTTGCTAAAGTGGAGTACATTCAATAGTGCGCCTTTAACTAAACTGAGTGTTTTTATTTCTTATTTTACGCCGGTTCTTTTTCTTGGAGTTTTGATTGCTTATTTAGTGACTTCCAATATCACTTTCGCTTCTATATTGTCGTATTTATTTGTTATTAATTTAATTATTTTAGGACGGTTTATGAAGCGTATCCAAGCTGAAATCGCCAATTCCGCAAACATTGACAAAACCATACATCAATATAGTTTGTTGCTGCAAAAAATTGAAAATGAATCTTTTAAATCGGAAAAATTAATCGATTTGCAACAAAAACTGACATTCAAAAAAGAAAATGCCAGCGTTCATTTTAAACAGTTAGCGGGTTTGTTTTCTAATATGGACAGTATTGGTAATTTTGTAACCGCTATTGTTTTTAATGGAACATTTCTGTTTAATGTACATGTTTTAAAATCATTAATTCAATGGAAAAACGATCATGCGGATGCCTTAGAAGATTGGATGAAAGTTGTTGGTGAATTCGAAATGTTGAATAGCTTGGCTAATTTATCGTATAATAATCCGGAGTTTGTTTATCCAACATTAAACACCAATTTCGAAATTGATTTTAAGGATTTAGGTCATCCTTTATTGAATAAAAAAACCAGAATAGGAAATGATGTGCGTTTTCATCCCCAGTCGTTTATGATTTTAACGGGTTCTAATATGTCCGGAAAAAGTACGTTTCTAAGAAGTTTGGGAATCAATATGGTATTATCAGGAATGGGTTCGCCGATTTGTGCCAGCCAAGCTAATGTACATCCGTTGCCCGTTTTAGTTTCCATGCGATTGTCTGATTCGTTGTCTGATAGCGAATCGTATTTCTTTGCGGAGATTAAACGTTTAAAGCAAATTATGGACGAACTCGAAAACAGACCCGCATTTGTATTATTAGACGAAATACTACGCGGAACCAATTCAGATGATAAACGCAATGGAACAATTGAAGTGGTGAAAAAAGTTATTGGTAAGCGAGCAGTAGGAGCAATTGCTACACATGATATTGAAGTTTGTTTGACTACTGATGATTATCCAAATATATTAACCAACAAATGTTTTGAAGTGGAGATTATTAATGATGAACTCCATTTTGATTATAAACTTCGGGACGGAATTTGTAAAAATAGAAGCGCTACATTTCTGATGAAAAAAATGGGCGTGATTTAAAGTAATAATTAGTTCAGTTTTCAATTTGTCTTTATTAGGAACGAAGCAAACCCACTAACATGAGAAATCATAGTTAATCATTGAGTTGGGGAAAACAATATGAGATTTCTCCTCCTTCGGAATGACACAAAGAGAAATGAATAAAAGCAAAAAACCGTCCCGATTTATCGAGACGGTTTTTTAAATATAAAAATGGTTTGGTTAATAGCGTATTTTTAAATTGAATTAACTGTTCAACATTACTGGCATTACAAGCATCGTTACCGTTTCACCTTCTTCTAATCCGTCTACAGGAGTTAGAATTCCAGCTCTGTTTGGCAATGACATTTCAAGCATAATCATATCCGATTGCAAGTTAGTCAACATTTCAGTTAAGAAACGAGAATTATACCCTATTTGCATATCATCACCTTGATAATCACAAGTCAATCTTTCCTCAGCTTTATTGGAGTAATCAATATCTTCAGCAGAAACATTCAATTCAGCACCAGCGATTTTCAAACGAATCTGGTGTGTAGTTTTGTTCGAAAAGATGGCAACACGGCGTACAGAACTCAAAAATTGAGAACGGTCAATCATTAATTTATTTGGATTTTCTTTTGGAATTACTGCTTCGTAATTTGGATATTTTCCATCAATTAAACGACACATTAAAACATAATTGTCAAAAGAAAAAGTAGCATTCGAATCGTTGTATTCAATTTTTACTTCAGCATCTGAAGTGCCAAGAATATTTTTTAAGATGTTTAAAGGTTTTTTTGGCATAATGAAATCAGCCACTTGAGAAGCCGTTACATCTGTACGCGCATATTTTACTAATTTGTGCGCATCAGTGGCAACAAAAGTCAATCCTTGTGGCGAAAACTGGAAGAATACACCTGACATTACAGGACGCAAATCATCGTTTCCTGCTGCAAAAATAGTTTTGCTAATGGCTGTTGCCAAAACATCAGAAGGAACAAGCGTTACAGATGGATCGTCTAAATTTACTGATTTTGGAAATTCGTCTCCAGGAGCATAAGCCAAAGCATATTTTCCAGAATTAGAACTGATTTCTATCGTACTGTTTTCTTCAACTGTAAAAGTTAGCGGTTGTTCAGGGAACGTTTTAAGGATTTCCAAAAGTAATTTCGCAGGAACAGCAACGCTTCCTTTACTTTCTGAATCAATTCCTAAAGTAGCAGACATTGTTGTCTCTAAATCAGAAGCAGAAACCGTCAGCACATTATGGTCTAAATCAAATAAAAAGTTATCTAAAATAGGCAAAGTATTATTACTGTTGATTACATTACCTAAAACTTGTAATTGCTTCAATAAGTACGAACTTGATACTATAAATTTCATCTGTTTTTTTTTATTTTTTAAGGTATTTCTTTAAATTCGAAATACGATACTTTTTACAAATATATCGTAAACAATTTTAGTTTCGAAACTTTTTTATTAACATCTATTTGCTGTATTTTCTTTTTCTAAGGAAAGTAAATACGACACCAAAAAGCACTAAAATAAGAATTGGAAGCCCGATAGTTAGGATTTGTGTTCGGGTGTAATTTTCATAAACTTTTTCTTTATCCAATAAAGGTAAATCAAGATCTTTACTTCGAATGTTAATAAGTCCGGTATCATCCAATAGGTAATTGACACAGTTTATTAGGAAATCTTTATTATCGTATAAATTTCCAGACCTTTGATCGTAACCCAATTCTACCGGTTGAAAGTTTTTATCCAATTGATTTTTTATCAAATCCCCATCTGATATCACAATCATCTTGTTCTTTTGTCCTGTAGCTTGAAATGTTTTTTGTTCAAATGGCAACACTCGATTCTCAAACATCGAGCGAAACGAACCTTCCAATAAAACCGAAAGTGGAATTTTTCCTTTGTTCAGGTAATCGTTTGGTGCCGTTTCTTCGGCAACGATGTTAAGATTAATCTCTGATGGTGTTCCTATTTTTTTCGAATATTGTGACGATTCCAACAGAATAGTTTTCTTTATTCCGTTTTTTAAAGTATCGATAGGATTGGCAAAATCAAATTTGATTCCGCCTAAATTTTTCACAATTGGATGCAAACTGTTTGGATACACTTGTGGCGCAAACTTCCAGTTGAATTCCTGAAATTGAGTGGCACTTCCTTGTTCTCCGGTGGCCAGTTTTATGGGACTTCCTTGTTCGTCTTTTACTAAATCAGGATTAATTCGGATTCCGTATTTAAAGAACATATCATTCAAATTCAAATCTTTTGGATAGGCCAAAGTTGCTCCGGATGAATCGTATAAACTGTCCATTTCTGCGGAAACTTGGTCAATCAACCATAATGTTTTTCCGCCATTGATGATAAATTGATCTAAAACTTGTTTCTCCGCATCTGTAAAATTTTCAGTGGGTTTTGCAATAATAGCCAAGTCATATTTTTCTAAAGCTTCTAAACTTCCAACAGGATTTTTGGCAACCGAATCTAAAGTAAAAGGGCCGATATGGTAGCTTTCGCGTACTTGTAACAGAAATTTAGCCATCAAGATATCTTGCAATTCACCATTTCCTTTGATGACTGCAATTTTCTTCTGTTTGGCTTTCGTAATCTTATTCAAGCCTTCGGCGATTGAGTATTCAAGGTGCTGAACAGATCCAATAACTTTCTGGGTTGTTGTCGCGCCCATAATGTTTTTCAACAATGGAATGTTAACTTCCTTATTGTTATAAACGGCAATTGCCCAAGGAAAAACCATCGCTTGGGACTGCTTCCCTTTATCGTCAACGGTTATGTTTATTGGCGTAAGCCCTTTTCGATACAACTCTTTAATATTGTCCATGCTGGTGTCTTTGTTCTCCAATGGATCTACAAATTCAAAAATAATATTGCTATTATACGCTTGAAATTCTTCCAGCATTTGTTTCGTTTCTTGCTGTAACCGCATAAATTCAGCCGGTAAATCACCTTGTAGATATACTTTAATAGACAACGGATTTTGGACTTGCTTTATGATATTCAAAGAAGCAGAGGAAAGAGTGTATCTATTGTCTTTTGTTAAATCAAAACGATGAAAAAAGAAACGTCCTATTACATTCGCAATTAATATAATTGAAAGGATAAGCAATACTGATTTAAGGTTATTTTTCTTTATAGCTGTCATTACAATTTGAAAGATTTTAGATTAAAAACGGTAAAGGAAAGAAAGACAACCGTAATGCTTGTAAAATAAAGAATATCTCTGGTATCTAATACGCCTCGACTCATGCTTTTAAAATGATCTTGCATTCCTAATGAAGCAATTATGGAAGACCAATTTGGAACAACAGAAGCTAAACCATCAAATCCAAAATAGAAAAAGAAGCATAAAAATACTGCGATAATAAAAGCCACAATTTGATTATCAGATAATGTTGATGTGAATATTCCAATGGCTGAATAAGCGGCAATCAGAAATAATAATCCAAAATAAGAACCAATCGTACTTCCCATATCGATATTGCCTTCCGGCATTCCTAAATTAGAAATAACGGCTACATAAATAAATGTTGGGATAATTGCCATTACAATTAAAAGCAAAGCACCAAGAAATTTTCCATTAACAATTTGCCAAAGACTCAATGGTTTGGTCAGCAATAATTCTAACGTTCCTTGTTTTTTTTCATCCGAAAAACTGCGCATCGTCACCGCGGGAATCAGGAATATTAATATCCATGGTGCCAAGGTAAAAAACGGAGTCAAATCAGCAAAACCGGTATTCAGAATGTTATAATCTCCTTCGAAAACCCAAAGAAACAATCCATTAATAATTAGAAAAATGGCAATAACTAAGTAGCCGATTGGCGAACCGAAAAAGGATTTTATCTCTCGTAATACTATTGATTTCATTTATGTTAATTCGTTGATTTGTTAATTCGTTGATTTGAAACTGAATACTGATTATTCTAAACTTACTAATTTATCTACGCTCCAAGCTTCCGGTTTATCGTTGAATAATTTCTTGGTGAATGTCCAAACATCGTAAAAAAGTTCGGAATTCCTGTAATTTTCTAAATCAGCTTCGGTTTTCCAGTAGCTGTAGGTAAAGAAAATGCTTTTGTTGTTTTTATCCTGATACAATTCTAAGAAACGATTTCCGGGTGCATTTCGTATTTTATCTTTCATTAACTCAAAGTTTTCTAAAAATGCAGGAATATGTTCCTCGTGAAAACTCAATTTTACTATTCGTACAAACATTTAGATTTATGATTTTAGATTAAAGATTTTAGATTTTTAAACTCATTACTGAACAATGCTATCTGAATACTATATTTATTATATCTCTATAATTCAATCCCAGCAAGCTATTAGCAGAACCAACTTTAGAAGGATTGCTCCTAAAAATAGCAATTTCAAGAAAACCAGCTTCATTGAAAATGGCTAATTTTTCTCCTTCATATGATTTGATCGGATATTTTTCAGAACTTGCAATCGCTGAATAGTTAGGCAAAATTGTTTTAATATTTTTAGTTTTCAAAACAATTTCATACGGCCTTCCTTTGGCAACTGCAATAAAATATTTTTTAGAGATATTGGTAATTACATTCCCAAAATGATCTATGTAAATTACATTTCCTTTCAGTGAATTCCCATCTTCTGAAATTGTGGCTTGCAGATTTGTAACGTGCTTAATCGTATTGATTTCTTTACCAATGACATTCATCAATCCCCCTTTGGCTAAATGACAGGCTACTTTTACAAAAACATCCAGATCCGTTGCTTTACTCGGTAAACGATCGTGTATATTGATAACCACCATTTTTTGCGGAACAATTTTTTGCGACAGCATGCTTAAAATCCCATTATCGGCGGCAATAAAATAATGATCGTTCCATTGCATCACAATATGCTGATTCTCTTTATTGGATTCCATATCTACTCCTATAAGATGAACCGTTCCTTTTGGAAAGCTCGCATACGATGCTCCAATAATGTAACTGGCTTCTAACGTGTTGAATGGATCTATTTCGTGTGAGATATCAATAATTTTTGCTTCGAAATACTCAGACAAAATTTTCCCTTTCAGAGCACCTACAAAGTGGTCTTTCAAGCCATAATCGGAAGTGAGGGTAATTATTGACATAAATTTGTTTAAACTATTGATGTTATGTAAACCTAATTTTCATTAAATTTGAGAAACGCAAAGCTAAAGTATTTTAAGCTTTATTTAAATAGAATTTTTTAATTTGAATTTAAACAGGAAATATGATCAAACCTCTATTTTTTCTTCTTCTTTTCTTTTGTAGCTTACAATCGTATTCACAAAAACTAGTTTACAAGTCCAACGGCACTACTTTAAATTCCGAAAACCAAAAAATTTCCCCCAATCAAGTCCGGGAATTACTGGCAAACAACGAAAAATTATTGACAGATTATAATGCCGGAAGAACAAAGAAAACAGTTGGAAATATATTATTAATTGGTGGTTTGGGATTTTTGACTGCTGATTTAATTTATGGAGTTACTGCATCTGGAATGACCGCAGTTCCTGTTGGCGGTGGGTATTATGATCTGCAAACGGAGAAAACCTATCCAAATGTATTGACTTATTTAGGTGTTGCAGCAGTCATAATAGCCATTCCTGTCAAGATTGGTTTTTCGAAAAAGATTAAAAATGTGGTTACTGAATATAACAATCAAAACACCAATGCATACAACCAATTCGATAATCAAAAACTGGATTTAATTACCAATTCAAACGGAATTGGATTGCGATTGACTTTAAATTAAAATAATCTAAAAACAACTTCATTTGAACGAAAGAATAATCGAGCTCATAGACATCGCTCCAAAAGACTTTTGGGGCGCTCAAGACACTCATCTTGAAACAATTAAAAAATACTACCCAAAATTAAAGATTGTCGCTCGGGGAACAACTTTAAAAGCTTTTGGAGAAAAAGAAGTTTTAGACGAGTTCGAAAAACGTTTTCAACGATTAATGGTGCACTTTTCAAGATACAATAACATTGATAATAATGTAATTGAACGCGTCATTCTTGGTGATGTTCAGGAAGACAGAAAATTTCAAGGACAGGATAAAATTTTAGTACACGGCGTTGGAGGGAAAATTATTAAACCAATGACTCCCAATCAACAATTGCTGGTGGATACCATGGAAAAAAATGATATGGTCTTTGCCGTTGGACCTGCCGGAACCGGAAAAACGTATACCGGAGTTGCCATGGCCGTTAAAGCGCTGAAAGAAAAGCAAGTCAAACGTATTATACTCACACGTCCAGCGGTAGAAGCAGGGGAGAACCTTGGTTTTCTTCCAGGGGACATGAAGGAAAAACTGGATCCATATATGCAACCTCTTTATGATGCTTTGCGCGATATGTTGCCTAATGAAAAACTGGAAGATTATATTTTAAAGGGAATTATTCAAATAGCACCACTGGCATTCATGCGCGGAAGAACACTTGATCATGCTTTTGTAATTTTGGACGAAGCCCAAAATACTACACATTCCCAAATGAAAATGTTTCTTACCCGTATGGGAAAAAGTGCTAAATTCATGATTACTGGTGACCCAGGCCAAGTCGATTTACCACGAAGAACCATTTCCGGACTCAAAGAAGCCTTATTGGTTTTGAAAGACGTTGAGGGAATTGGAATTATATATCTGGATGATAAAGATATAGTACGACACCGATTAGTTAAAAAAGTAATTGACGCCTATAAAATGATTGAGAATAATGATTAAAACAAAAAGAGGCTTTTTCACAAAGCCTCCTTTTGTAATTTTTTTATTAATCTTGAAATATAGTGCTCCAAGTTTTGAATTCTATATCAGAAAGTGTGTACTGATTTAAACTTTCAATAAAAGCGTGATAAGCGGAATTGAACAACGATTTTAGTTTGCAATTGTGTGATTGAAAAATACAAGGTTTCGAATCACAATTGACGATTGGTGTATCGTCTTGTTCTAGTAGATGAATCAAATCGCCTAAGCGAATTTCTTTTGCTCTCTCCGAAATCATTATTCCGCCATTCTTTCCTCTTTTGGTTAGAATTAATTGGTTTGCCGATAAGAATTGAACCACTTTAATAAGATGATTACGCGAAATTTTAAAAGTATTTGCTAAATCATTTAAAGAACTTTGGGGAGTATCATTTTTTTGATTTAAATACATCAAAACGCGCATACTAAAATCGGTAAAGTGATTCAATTTCATATTAAAATTTACTAATTAAGACTTAATAATTGGGGACCAAATTCTTCGTAAAGTATATTTTCTCTATTTACACCAAGTGCGACCAAAGATTGATATTGAACTTTTATAAAAATAGCCGGTCCACAAATATAATATTTTGCATCTTCAATAAGGATTTCTTCTTTAATTTGATGCAAATCGATTCTTCCTTCGATAGCATTTGTTTCTGATTCGGGTAAAGTTTCATAAAAAACGAAAGAAGTTAACCACTCATTTTCGTTGTTTAATTCTTCGATAGTATCTTTAAAAGCATGAACATTTTCATTGCGACAACTGTGAATCCAAACTGTTCGATTTTTTTGAAGTGAATTTTTATTGGTTTCTACCATACTCATCATAGGAGTAAGTCCAACACCGCCACTAACCAATACCAAAGGATTTTTTGCCTCTGGATCTGCAAAAAACACCCCCGCTGGTGCGCTAACTTCAATCATATCACCTTCCTTTTTGTTATGTAGTGCATTGGAAACAATTCCATCAGGAGTTGTGTTTTGACTGATTTCTTTTTTTACCGAAATTCTATAATATTCACTATTGGAAGAAGATGACAGGCTATATTGTCTAGGTTGTTTATAACCTAATTCAGGAATAAAAGCACTCACAGATATATATTGACCCGGATAGAAATCAGCAATTTCTTTGTTGTCTTCCGGCCTAAGGTAAAATGAATTAATTTCGTCGCTTTCTTTTACAATTTTGGAGATTATGAAGGTTCTCCAGCCTTTCCAGCCTCCTTTTTTATTAATTGTTTTTTGATACATTTCAGCTTCGATACTAATCATTATTTGAGCCAATTCATTGTAAGCACAAGTCCAGGCTGCAAGCAATTCTACTGTTGCGAGATCACCTAATACTTCTTTTATAGATCCAATTAAATGGTTTCCAACAATATCATATTGCTCTGGTTGAATATTTAAACTTACATGTTTATTTCCAATTGATTTTAATGTATTGATCAAAACCGTAGGATCTTCTATGTTTTCAGCATAAGCAAGAACAGCTCCACTCAAAGCATTTTGTTGTTTACCACTAGCTTGATTTGCCATGTTAAAAATGTTTTTCAGCTCTGGATTGTTGGATAGCATTCTTTGATAAAAATAGGTTATCAAATCATTTCCATTTGTTCTTAAAATTGGCACAGTTGCTTTTATTAATTCTTTTTGACTTGCATTCATGACTTTATTTTACTTTAATTTTTACAAAGATAGCAATCATTTTCACATTGTTGTATTTCAAATGCAACAATATGTTTTAAATGTATTTTTTAAAATATCGTCATGAAAGGTTAACCTAAACTTTTTATAAATTTTTGCGTTTCTCTCTAAAATTGAATAAATTTGGAAATATTAAAAATGACAGTGAAAAACGAAAGATGCTACAAGAAAAAATAAAAGTCGTAATAAGCGATTTAGACGGAACTTTACTTAATTCAGATCACAAAATATCCCAATACACCAAAACCGTATTTCAAGAACTCCACAATCAAAATTACCTAATAATAATTGCAACTGGTCGTCATCACTTAGATGCAATGCCGATTGTAGCAGGATTGAATGTGCCTCTTTATCTGGTTACCTCAAATGGAGCTCGGATACATTCCCCTGAGAAAGAACTGCTTTTCTCTTTTAATATGGAAAGTGAGGCTGTTAAATCCGTCTTGTCTTTAGATATTGATCCTGAAATTACAACTGTATTATTCAGAGAAAATGTGTGGCAAACGAACAAGCACAATGAAAAATTAAATGAGTTTCAACCAGAAGTAAATTATCATCCAGAACTCGTCGATTTTGAAAACGTAGAAGATTTGAGTGCTATAAAAGTATTTTTCACGCACGAAAGACATTCGAAATTAATCGAGTTAAGAGATCAAATTTTAGAAAATCATACTGGAGTTTTTAGCCATGCTTTTAGTCTTCCGCTTTGTTTGGAATTTATGGACAAATCCGTAGATAAAAGTGTTGCGATTGCCAAAATTTTGGAACTAGAAAATTTTGTTTTTCGGCAAGCACTATCTTTTGGTGACGGTTACAATGATGAAAACATGCTTAATTCTTCCGGTAAAGGCTTAGTAATGGGTAATGCACCTGATAGTTTAAAAGATAAACTTTCTCATTTAGATGTAATTTTGACCAATGATAATGAAGGAGTCGCTAAATATATAGCGCAGGAATTACTGAATAATTAATCTTTTTTTAACTAACCATAAATTCCAATTTACCAATAAAACTAAAACCAAAATGAATAAAAAAATAATCTTCTTTATCTGTATTTTGTTTTCCATTACAATTCAAAGTCAAACGCTAAAACTGGAAGAAATCATGAAAGGCAACGCTTTCATAGGTGCGCAACCAGAAAATGAAAGATGGTCTTTAGATGGACAGCAAGTTTATTTTGATTGGAATCCAAACAATGAATTGGGCACAAGTACTTATTTTTGGAAAAATGGGTTATTAAAACCAGAATTAGCTTCTCCAAATGAAGCTGCTTTTTCAAAATTAGATTTTAAAAAAACAACTAATCCAGATTTATATTATTACATCGATAAAGGAAGATTATTTTCTTATTCCTTAAAAAATAAAAGATCGAAAAAATTATACCAACAAAGCAGTCCGATTGCTAATTTGCAAATGGGTTCTTTGCCAGGAGTGCTTTATTTCAGACAAAATGAAAACCTTTTTCAGTTCAATACCAATGAAAGTTCCATTATTCAAATCACGAACTTTCGTAAAGGAAAATCGGATGAGAAAGCTACGGAAAAAGAGTCTTTTTTGAAAAGCCAACAAGAGGAATTATTCCAATTTATTAAAGATCAGGAAGCACTGAAAAAATGGAATTTGGCGAAAGCAAAAACCACAAAATCTGATTTTCCAAAGCCTTATTATTATGGAAAAAATACCGTTGGAAGCTTAAAAGTGGATCCAAAAGGAAACTTCGCCACCTTCAGATTAATAGAAGATTTAGAACGTAAAAGTGAGAAAATGGAACTTTTCATAACTGCTGATGGCTACAATCAAATTGAAGATACTAAGGAGAAAGTTTCTGTAGATAATTTGTTGGCAACCAAATTCGGAGTGTATAACGTCGCCAAAGATTCTACTTATTTCGTAAATTTTTCAACATTAAGCCACATTCAGGATGTTCCTAAATATTTTGAGTTGTATGAAAAATCAAAAACGACAGAAAAAAAGAATAAACTAATTGTAGTTCAGGAACCTATTTACAATGAAAATGGCTCTTACGCTATTTCCGAAATAAGAAGTCAGGACAACAAAGACCGATGGATTATAAGTTTGAATTTAGAGCAAGGAACTTTTCAGGAATTAGACCATCAACATGATGAAGCTTGGATTGGCGGACCCGGAATTCCGTCTAATTCATATGGAAGGGGAACACTGGGGTTTTTGGGAGACAATGAAACCATTTATTTTCAATCGGAAGAAACCGGTTATTCTCATTTATATTCCTATAACCTGAAGTCAAAAAAGAAAACACAGTTAACCAAAGGAAATTGGGAAGTGCGCAACGTGATTATGGCAAAAGATAAAAACTCTTTTTATTTGACCACTACGACTACGCATCCAGGAAACAGAAATTTCTATAAATTAGAAGTTAGAAATCCGGTTTTACAACCAATTTTAACCAAAAATGGTGCTCATGAAGTAAGTTTGTCTCCAGACGAAAAAACTTTATTGGTTCGTTATTCGTATAAAAATAAACCTTGGGAATTGTATATAGCGCCAAATAAAAAGAATACCAACTTAAATCAGATAACGTCTTCCACATCGGAAAATTTCAAAGGATATTCTTGGCGTGAACCGGAAGTAATTACTTTCAAAGCGCAGGATGGAACTCCCGTAAATGCCAGATTGTATAAGCCGCAAACTGCCAATGCGAATAAAGCCGCTGTCTTGTTTGTTCATGGTGCCGGTTATTTGCAAAACGCGCATAACTATTGGAGTACCTACCATAGAGAATACATGTTTCATAATTTATTGGTTGATTTAGGCTATACTGTTTTAGATATTGATTATCGAGGCAGCGATGGATATGGGCGTGATTTTAGAACAGGAATTTATCGTTTTATGGGTGGAAAAGATTTAACAGATCAAATAGACGGAAAGAAATATTTAGTAGATAATTACGGAGTCGACCCATCAAGAGTTGGTATTTATGGCGGTTCTTACGGCGGTTTCATCACGTTGATGGGAATGTTAACTACTCCAAAAGAGTTTGCTTCGGGTGCTGCATTGCGTTCCGTAACTGATTGGGCGCATTACAATCATGGCTACACCGGAAACATTCTTAATTTCCCAGAAACGGATCCAGATGCTTACAAGAAAAGTTCACCAATCTATTTCGCTAATAATTTAGAAGGAGATTTATTGATGCTTCACGGAATGGTAGATGACAATGTTGAATATAAAGATATTGTTCGGTTGTCTCAGCGTTTTATAGAATTAGGGAAGAAAAAATGGAGCTTATCTAGTTTTCCCGTTGAAGCTCATGGTTTTAAAGAAACCTATTCCTGGGTTGATGAATACAGCCGAATCTTAAATTTATTCAACAATACATTGCTTAAAAAATAGTTTTAGACATAAAAATAAATGAAAGAGTTCCGTTCTTTTCTTTGCGTAACTCTGTGAAATAGTTATAAATTTGCAAGAACAAAAATAAACACATACACACAACTAGTATAATGAGCAACACCATCACAACTACTGATTTTAATTTTCCAAACCAAAAATCTGTTTACCGCGGTAAAGTAAGAGAAGTGTATAATATCAATGATGAACTTTTGGTTATGGTAGCAACGGACAGGCTTTCAGCTTTTGATGTCGTTTTGCCAAAAGGAATTCCATATAAAGGTCAAATCCTAAACCAAATTGCTACTAAATTCATGGAATTGACGGAGGATATTGTTCCAAACTGGTTAATTGCAACTCCTGATGCTAATGTTGCTGTGGGCCATTTATGTGTGCCTTTCAAAGTGGAAATGGTAATCCGCGGCTATCTTTCGGGTCATGCTGCGAGAGAATATGCTACTGGTGAAAGAGAAATTTGTGGCATAACAATGCCCGATTACTTGAAAGAAAATGATAAATTCCCAGAACCTATCATTACGCCGACTACCAAAGCGGATAACGGAGAACATGATGCGGATATTTCTCGTGAGGATATTTTATCAAGAGGAATTGTTTCTGAAGCAGACTATGTGGTTTTAGAAAAATTTACAAGAGATTTATTCGAAAGAGGAACTGAAATTGCAGCCAGTCGTGGTTTGATTTTAGTGGACACAAAATATGAATTTGGTAAAACTAAAGAAGGAGTAATTGTCTTGATTGACGAAATTCACACGCCTGATTCTTCTCGTTATTTTTACGCCGAAGGATATCAGGAACGTCAAAACAAAGGTGAGGAGCAAAAACAATTATCAAAAGAGTTTGTTCGTCGTTGGTTAATCGAAAACGGTTTTCAAGGATTAGAAGGACAACAAATTCCTGATATGACTGACGAATACATTGAAACTGTTTCTGAAAGATACATCGAATTATTTGAAAATATATTAGGGGAGAAATTTGTAAAAGCTGACATCAGTAACATAGATGAAAGAATCGAGAAAAATGTTTTAGAATATCTAGCCAATAGATAATTAATTTACAAAAGGTAGAATACAAAACCGCAATTTTGAATTGCGGTTTTTTTATTTTTTTACTACTGATTCATAACAAGTAATCCATTCTTGAACCGACATTTTTTGGACGAGTTCTGCAATTAATTCAAACGGAATTTGGTCCATCTTCTTAAATCGGATGCAACTTTTTCCCATGTCTAATTTTTGGGCGCTATGTTTTGGGTATTCCTTTATTAACCACTTCAGTAATTCCGGATTGGCATAAATCCCCATGTGATAAATCGCGATGAAATTTTTCTGTGATGCAATATTAATAAAAGGTAACGGTAGTTTTGGGTCACAATGATAGCCACTAGGATAAATAGAATGTGGCACTACATAACCAATCATGCCGTATGACATTTGTTCAACAAAACCGTTTGGAATATTTTCTAAAATATTTTCTCGAAGTTTAGCAAAAGAATCCTTTTTCTCTGCGGAGATTTCTTCTAAATAGACGTCGATTGATGTGGAGGTTGATTGCATTTTTAATACATTGTATGAGTAAAGTTAACAAAAAAACCGCAATTCATAATTTGAATTGCGGTTTTTAGCCCCGATAAAAGTGGAAATCCTTTCTAGTCCTGAACTTGTTTCAGGATCCTGAAACAAGGTCAGGACTAGAAAGATTAAAACGGATAGCGGGATTAGCTCCTAAAACTATTTAAAATAAGAGAATGTTTCTTCGTTTTCCAACTTCAATAAGGTTTCATAAATTAATTTAATCACATTTTCAACATCGTCACGATGCACCATTTCAACCGTGGTATGCATGTAACGTAACGGCAACGATATCAAAGCCGAGGCAACGCCACCATTACTGTATGCAAAAGCATCGGTATCGGTACCGGTAACGCGTGAAGAAGCCAATCGCTGGAATGGAATTTCTTTAGCCATAGCAGTTTCTAAAATTAATTCTCTCAAATTATTTTGAACCGCGGGCGCATACGTAACCACTGGGCCTTTACCAATTTTGGTTTCCCCTTCAATTTTCTTGTCGATCATTGGAGTAGTGGAGTCATGGCATACATCAGTGACAATTGCTACATTGGGTTTGATGGTTTTAGTAATCATTTCAGCACCACGAAGTCCCACTTCCTCCTGCACCGAATTGGTAATATACAATCCAAAAGGAAGTTTTATTTTGTTTTCGTGCAACAAACGAGCTACTTCAGCAATCATAAATCCACCCATACGATTATCAATCGCGCGGCAAACAAATTTATTTTCGTTCAAAATCATGAATTCATCAGGATATGTAATTACACAACCAACATGAACACCCATTTTATCAACCTGTTCTTTGGTTTCACAACCAATATCAATGAATAGATTGTCAACTTTTGCTACTTCTTCTTTGTCTCTCATTCGTGTATGAATGGCGGGCCACCCAAAAACACCTTTTACAATTCCTGCTTTAGTATGAATATTGACACGTTTTGAAGGGGCAATTTGATGATCTGAACCACCATTTCTAATCACATAGATCAATCCGTCATCCGTAATGTAATTTACGTACCATGAAATTTCGTCAGCATGACCTTCAATTACAACCTTATAAGGTGCATCTGGATTTATAATCCCTACCGCTGTACCGTAAGTATCCGTTATAAAAGTATCAACATAAGGTTTCAAATAATCCATCCATAATTTCTGTCCACCACTTTCATATCCTGTAGGCGAGGCATTATTAAGATAATTTTCTAAAAACTCAAGTGATGACTTGTTTAATATTGATTTTGTGCTCATAAAATTATTTTTTTGCTAAATTATAAATTTGGCATTACAGTTGTGTATATAATGTATAATTTTGGCAATTAAATTTTCCTACATGAAGCTAATTAAATTTCTGTTATTTCTTTTATTTACCACGATGTCTGTTAACGCACAGGTAATCCCTCAAGATACTATAAAAATGGGGTATGAGTTAGAAGATGACGAATCGATTCTTAATGACACCATTCAATTACCAGAAATATTAATATACAAGGGAAAAACGGATCCCGAAGCAAGAAAGCAATTTTTATTACTTCAAAGTCGGGTATATAAAACTTATCCTTATGCAAAACTAGCTTCGGAGCGATTGACCATTCTTAATAAAGGAATGGCAAATCTCAAAACAAATAAGGAGAAAAAAAGATACTTTAAAATAGTAGAAAGTTATTTGAGTGATGAGTTCGAAGCCAAGCTCAAAAAGCTTTCCCGCAAACAAGGTCAAATATTAGTTAAATTGATTCATCGTCAAACTGGCACCACAACTTATGAGTTGGTTAAAAACCTCAAAAGTGGCTGGAAAGCATTTTGGTCGAATACGGCTGCAAGTATGTTTGACATAAATTTAAAAACAAAGTACGCGCCTTTCGATGTTAACGAAGACTATCTGATAGAAACTATATTAGCTCGAGCATTTGATTCTGGAAGATTGCAAAATCAAAATCCGGCAAAACCAGTTGATTATGACAATCTTAATGATGCTTGGGAGTCTAAAGCTGAAAATCTTAAAAAGTAATATTCATTTGTGCGTTCCACCTTATATAAAGAGAGGCAATTATCTTACCGGGTAATTGCCTCTTTTTATATAAACGGTCGGGCTATTCGCTTCAAGTCCTCGTCCCGCTAAAAAAAGGCGGGACTGTGGGCTTTCCGCTGTTATCCCTAACGCGAACCTGGGTTATCTATAGCTTTTTGTTGTTTTTACGATATATTGTGTTACCTTATATATAGGACTAAAAAAGTAATAGTACAATATAATGTATGGGACAAAACCCTTTGTTAGTTTAATTTTGTGCTTGAATAATAGCACTGAAGTAACATCTGATGAAGCAAAGGGTACTGATGAGCTACAAATAATTCAATACAGTTTGAATTCATCAAGATTTGCTGAACCAAGAAATGCTAATGAAGGTAATCTTTCATTAGTGGAATAGGGGATTTTGACAAGAAAACGAGTTTAAGGTGTATTTGATTGTAGATTTGTTTAAAAAACTTGTTCTTTCAAAAAACATGATATCAGTTAGTTAAAGATAAAGTTAAGAAAAGGTCAAAAAAAAGTGTTTAAAAAGCTTGAATAACCCAAT